>JAADHJ010000052.1 GCA_013151915.1 Deltaproteobacteria bacterium | reverse complement strand
TCAAGGTTCAAGGTTCAAGGTTCAAGGTTCAAGGTTCAAGGTTCAAGGTTCAAGGTTCAAGGTTCAAGGTTCAAGGTTCAAGGTTCAAGGTGTCGTAAAAAGTCCATGAATGGCTTTTTACTCTAAGGAAAGCGAAAAGTGTCATTTTCACTTTCCTTACAAATCAACAACTTGCGCTGCAAGTCATTGATTCGGGCGCCCCTCGGTGGGCGCATTGATGACTTTTTGCAAAGTCATCAATGTTCAAGATCAAACATGATATGGGCGACCTTGACACCGAGCTTGAGCTTGAATTTACCACAGCCTGTCCTGAAAATGGCTGCACTGTGATGAAACAATGCGCCTTATCACTCACGGAAAAATCACCCGGCCTATATCCCCGGTCCCAAGCAGCAGCATGGCCAGGCGGTCCATCCCCACCGACACACCTGCGCATGAATCAAGGCGGCCGGAAGCCTCGATGAACTTCTTGTCGATCTCGAGGCCATCTACGCCATCTGCCGCGAGGGATTCCCGGACCTTCTCCATCCGCCTGTCCAGTTCCTCCCCGTTGGTCAGTTCAGAATAGCCGTTGGCAAGCTCGATGCCGCCGATGAAGACCTCGAACCGCTCGAGGATTCCCGGACAGCCGGGTTTCGACCTCGCCATGGTTCCCAGAAAATCAGGAAAGTCCTTGACGATGGTTGGGGCTGTCCTGCCAAGATGCGGCTCCACGGCATCAACGTAGAGGCGGAAGAAAAGCTCCTCCCTGCCATCATCCCGGGAACACCGGTAGCCTTTTGACCTGAGCGCGGAAGACATCTCCAGCGAGGTGAATGACTCGACCCCGGCGTAGAACCGAAAAGCGCTCGCCATCGTCATCACCTCCCAGGATCCATCCAGGTCGAATTCCACCCCCGCCCTGTTGATGACCATGGCGCCGGATACCCCCATGCACATTTTCCGGAAAACACGCATGGTATCCTCCATGGCGGCTTCGTAGTCCGCATCTGCCCGGTACCATTCCAACATGTTGAATTCGCGCCTGTGCTGCGGGGTGGATTCCTCATCGCGGTAGACGGGACAGATCTGGAAGATGCTCCCGGAACCCGCGGCCAGGAGCTTTTTCATGGACAGCTCGGGGGATGTATGGAGCCAATGGCGATGATGCCCATCGGGGCTGTTTACCGATACCGGGACAGGGCGGACGTTGGGGTCGAGATTGGGGAAAGGAAGAAGGGCGGAGGTCATAACCTCCACAAAACCTTCGGAGGCGAAATAAACCCTGGCAGCCTTCCTCATGACCGCCAGGGCTTCAAGTGTTTTCCTCAGGTCCCTCCGGCTCACTTCCAGGGTGCCGAAGGTGAAATGACGTATCCGGGGCGACGGACCTCCTGCAGAGCCATCATTGTTTGATAAGCAGGATGGGTACCTTGCACAAGCGCGTGACTCTCTCCGCCACGCTTCCGAACAGGGCGCGAGTCAGCCCCGTTCTTCCCCTGCTTCCCATAACTATCATATCCGCCTTGAACTCGTCCGCGGCTTCCAGAATACACTGGTAGGGCTTCCCCTCCCTCAGGGAAATCTCGATCTTGACGCCATCATCCTGGTGTTTGACGTAAAGCCTCCGCAGCTTCTCTTCGCTCCGCTTTCGCCATCTCTGGAGGTATTCTTCCTTTGAGGATATATGGGGCAGCCCCGTGATGAGGTCCGTGTCCAGGACATGGATAAGATAAACCTGCCCCCCGGTGCACATGGCCAGTTCGAGGGCCTGGAGAAAAGCCTTGTTTGAGTACCTTGAAAAATCAACCGGCACCAGGATTGTTTTTCTGTCCGGGGTTTTCACGGCCGAACCATCATCATGAACGCCTTTTATTTCCCGCCTGTGGAGGATGCTCCGGGTTGGCTGCCGGCTCCGGCGGCGAGAGATTTTATTCCGTAGACCTTGATGAGATCGTTGATGTCCGTGGTCTTCAGGTTTATGCCTCCATCCGAGACGGGAAGGAGGATGATCCTCTTTCCCTTCAGGGCTTCCGCGATCTTGAGCTTGACCAGCACATCCCCGCCCGGCCCGCTAAGGGCATCGTTCATGGCCTTGATGCCCTTGGCATCAGCTGTACCCTCCACCACGACCGCCTGGGCGAGGTGCTGCTGCTGCTCAAGATACGCGTCGGCCTCGAGCTTGGCCTTCGCAAACTCGCCATCGGCCTCCGCAACGACCGTGTTCACCTCGCCCTGGGCGTCCTGAACTTTACGGAGATAATTTTCCTGTGCCGCCCTCGCCTCGGCCTTATTCTTTTCAGCGAGCTGCTCAGCAACCTTCCGATCCTCGATGGCCTTCTGGTAGGCCGGATTGAAACGGTAGTTCTTGGTTGACACCCTCTCGACGATTATACCCCAAGGATTGAGGATCTTGTTGAGGGCGCTCCGGGCTTCGTCCGCTTTCCCCTGCCTTTGTTCCGAATTGTAGAACCCCTCGGTTTTCAACTCACCGAAAATATCCCTGGGACGACTGCGGGCGATGGTCCTGACAATATTGTTCCTCAACAGATCATCATTGGCAGCCACATTCTGCAGGATGTAGGGTGCTTTGGGGGGGTCAATCCGGTACTGGATGATGACATCCAGGCTGATATCGTTCCCGTCGATGGTCTTGAAGAGCAGGTCGTCTCTGCTTTTAATGTCGCCGCTCCTCGGGTTATAGGTCATTTCCATAGTCTGGAGGTTAAGATCGAAGGTGTTCCAACCGTTGATTATGGGCATGAAGAAGTAGGTCGAACCAGGAGCATAGTACTTCTGCTCCACGCCGCGCTTCTCAAACAGCCCAAGCTTGACGGTCCTTACCCCCACCTCGGTCGGGCCGGTGGTATGCGGCCAGCAGCCGGTGGTCAAAAAGGACAGCAGGAGTGTGGCTGCTAACATCCATCGCATGGTTTTCATGGCCGCGCTCCCTTCCGGACCCCGAACATCTGAAGGGTCTTTTGCAGATCCAGCGGGTTGACTCCTTGCTTGCCGTCACTTGACAGGACGATCAGGTCAAGCCCCTTGTAGACCTCGGCCATCTCCAGGCCGACAAGCCGTTCGGACCCGGAGCCTCTCAACGCCGCATTTTTGAGGTCCGTTTTTCTGGCCTCGGCCAGTTTGACCTTCAGGTCACCTTCAGCGTGCTTGGTCCTGACATAGAGATCCCGCTCCGCCAGCCGCTTGACCCGGTAGGCATCCCCTTCCTGCAGCTTGACCTTGATGTCCGCCTCCCCCTCGCCGATGACCTTTTTGACCTTGGCGCCCTCCTCGGCCGCCTTCTTTTCCGCCTGGTTCTTGAAGACAAGCTGATCCTGGAGTTTCTTCGCCTCTATGTTCTTCTGGATTTCATCGCTGTACCGGAAGTAGCGCACCAGGACATAGTCAACCGCGATCCCCTTCGGCCTGAGCTGGGCATCCAGGATCTTTTTGGCCTTCAGCGACTTCTCGTAACGCAGCGGACTATTGTAGAACTGCTCAGTGGAAAGCTCCCCCAGGGCCTGTCTGAGAACCGGCTCGGCTTTGGGGATGATACCGTTATTCTCGAACATCGTGCCCGGACCTACCGTGGTGATGACCTTGTATGGGTCAACAATATGGTAGATAATGGCAAGATCCACATCCACGAAAAAACCGTCGGATGTCTGAATGTGCGCGGCCTTGGTGTAACGGTGCAGTCTTGTAGCCCTGGTCGGCGTGTTGGTCATCTCGAAGACCTGCAGATCCCTGGGAAAAAGGTACATCCTCTCAAAACCCATGGGCAGAACAAACTGCAGCCCGGTCTTGTAGATCTTCTTCTGGATGCCCCGGGTAAGCCCGATCTTAACCTCCTTGATCCCGTACTGGTTGGGCCCCACATACACGAGAAGCAGGTTGTAGCCGAGACCGACAAGAATGAGCAGCACTATCACGGGTATCAGGATCTTCGCTCCCTTGCTCGGCATCTTGAAAGCAGGAAGGTCGGGGAGCTTGAACTCCGGCTTTTTGAAGACGGGCGGCTGCTGGAAAGGCCCGCCGCCGTTGTTGTCCATCTGTCCCATCGTTTCCTCCAGACTTCTATCTGCTAATACGTTTCAGGTTCAACGTTCAAGGTTCAAGGTTCAAGGTTCAACGTTCAAGGTTCAAGGTTCAAGGTCCAGAGTCACTTCGATATTTCGTTCCCGCTTGTCCTGGGTCTGCCTGCAGTGAGCCTGTCGAACTGCCGAAGGGCGTTCGTTTTTCTTCTCTCTGGACACTGGATTCCCTGTCCGCCGTAGCTCGCAGAGCGAAGGTGGATGGACTCTGGACTGTTTTACTCCGTTGGACATTGGAGTTGGATTTATTGAAGTATAACCCCCGGAGAGGGAAATGTCACTGGACTTTACACATTGAAAGCCTGACCGGGTGCAATTATACTGCCGGTATGTCTGCAGTTCGCAACCCCATGCCTCGCTTTCATCCACTGCTCAGGATCATTTTCGTTTTTTTCTTTGCCGCAACACCGCTTTTCTTTTCCGTCGATGCGGTCCCGGCAAACGATGGCGTCTATTCCCTCCTGCCGCCGGATATAGAGGTGATACAATACAGGTTGGGCGATATCGACAGTGATGGTCTGAAGGAAATGGGACTGCTTTTCCGGTGGAAAGGAAAGGTCCACCTGACCGTCTTCCGCTCCGGGAACGGGCGGTGGGCCAGGTGGTGGGACCTTGCGGAAACATCTTCACCGGAAAAAGGGCTTTCCCTTTATTCCTTCGACATGATCGACAGCAACGGTGACGGGGCCTGCGAGATTTCCCTTTATCTCCTTGCTCCAGGGGGTGGGGGCATGACTACCAGAATCCTTGCATTCACCGGTACCGGGGACAACGGGCCTCATTTCGAAACCATACTCGAGGATGTGACCATGCCGCCCGGATACCCAATTTACGGCACCGAGAAGGGAAACCCCAGTGTGACCTTTCTCAACATGGGAGGAGAGTCCGTTGATGGAACAAAGCGGCCCGGCTACAGGCGGGTCTACTGCTGGAATTCGACCAGGTTCGAAAAGTGTCTCGAGGTGAAGTGGAAGACGCCGTAATGAAAAATTCTTATGAAATCATTGTGAGCACAGCGGATCTTTCCCGCGTCTTCGGTGCTCTGAAGGCCGTGGATTCCCTCGATCTTGCCATCGCCTCCGGTGAGATTTTCGGCCTCCTGGGCCCCAACGGAGCGGGAAAGACCACCACCCTTTCCATGCTGGCCACCCTCCTTAAGCCCACCTCCGGGACCGCGGTGGTGGCCGGGTACGATGTGGTTAGGGAAAAGGACCAGGTCCGGCGTCGCATCGGCATCGTATTCCAGGACCCGTCCACGGACGAGGAGTTGACCGCCTGGGAGAACATGGATTTTCACGGGCGCCTCTACGCCGTTCCACGGGAGACCCGTAGAAGCAGGATCCCGGAACTTCTGGAGATGGTGGACCTGGCGGACAGATCCAAAGACAGGGTCAAAACCTTTTCCGGCGGGATGAAGCGCCGACTTGAAATCGCCAGGGGATTTCTTCATCACCCGACGGTTCTTTTCCTGGACGAACCCACCACCGGGTTGGATCCCCAGACCCGCAGACGGATCTGGGACCATATTCTTCATATCAACGGTTCTGATCGCCTGACAGTACTTCTCACCACCCACTCCATGGAGGAGGCCGATGCCCTGTGCGGGCGGGTCGCCATCATGGACCACGGCCGGATGATCGCACTCGGTTCGCCCCGGGAACTTAAAGACGGCATGGGGGGGGACGTTATCAGCATCGAGACCGACGGTGACGAGGCTCTTCATTCGATTCTCAAAAACGAGGAGTGGATCACAGCCGTCAGGCGCCACGACGGCCGGGTGGATATCAGCGTAACCGGAGGCGAGAGCAAAATCCCGGCCATCCTCCACCTTGCGGACAGGGCCGGCGTCCGCACCCGGTCCATAACACTCAAGAAGCCTACACTGGAGGATGTCTTTATTCACCACACGGGCAGGACTATCCGGGATGAGGGAGGAGACGCCGTGGACCGGATGCGCCAGCGCCGGAGGGCCTTTTCCAGGTGAAACGGCTTCTCGGCGCTACCGCCACCATATGGCAGCGAGAGGTCATTCGGTACCTGCGCTCGCCGTCGCGGATTATCGGAAGCCTGGGAATGCCGTTTTTCTTCCTGGCCTTCCTGGGCATGGGGCTGCAGTCCGCCTTCGCCATAAGGCCGGGCGGGGAGCGCTACCTGGACTACATCGCCCCGGGCATCGTGGGCATGGTCCTTCTCTTCTCATCCACCGTGGCCGGCATCTCGGTCATATGGGACCGGCAGTTCGGCTTTCTCAAGGAGATGCTCGTCGCCCCCATCCCGAGGCTGGCCATCGTCCTGGGACGCACGGCGGGAGGGACCACAACCGCCTCCCTCCAGGCCATACTCTTTCTGGCCATATCCTTCGTTCTGGGGGTGCGCCTGCCGTCCTTTACCGGTTTCCTCTGGACCTTCGCCTTCATGGCGCTCATCGGGATCTCCTTTACCAGCCTGGGCGTCGCCCTGGCATCCCGCATGGAGGACCCCCATGGGTTCCAGCTCATCTTCAACTTCCTTATCATGCCCATCTTCTTCCTGTCCGGCGCCCTTTTTCCCATCACCGGCCTTCCTGTTTTTCTGAGACTGCTGGCCTACGCAAACCCCCTGACCTACGGGGTCGACGGCTTGAGGTGGGCGTTGCTGGGCACCTCCGCCATCGGCCCGGTTGTGGACCTGGCGGTGTTGGGAGCCGTTTCCGCCGCGCTTCTAACGCTCGGGGCATTGCTCTTCAGGGGGGCCGAGCTCTAGGGGAGTATGGAAGTAAGGCAGTCCAGAGTCCATCCACCTTCGCTCTGCGAGCTACGGCGGACAGGGAGTCCAGAGTCCAGAGGGGAAGAGCGGACAATAGGCTATGGGCTATAAGGTAAAACAGGTTCAACGTTCAAGGTTCAATGACCAGCGAAGTCATTGCGAGGAGCATCGAGGCAGACGAGAGGGACGCGGCAATCCCGGAAGTCAAAAGCTAATTCATCACAGCTTGCCGGGCCATAGCTTCAGCGACGGCCGGTGAAACTCTGTGAACCCTGTGATAAATTGGCTTTGCGTGAGACACCCGCGTTCTTGTGCCTCACGGCCGCAATAACTCCCGCCAGGCGTCCCAGTACACCTCACCCCCCACAAGGTAGCAGTCGCTGTGGTCGGCCCTTGGGACGGGGAGAAACCTTTTCGGTTCACTGCCGGCGGCGAACACGTCCTGTCCCATGGAGAAGGGGATGGTGGCGTCCCTTTCGCCGTGGATAACCAGAAGGGGCATTTTCACCTTTCCCACCCTGTTGATATTGTCGAAGCGAAGGCTCATGAAGAGGTCCACCGGCACCCCCCCGTATATCCTCCGGGCGAGGGCCCGGACACTGGTAAAGGGGCTTTCCAGGACCAGGCCCGCCGCGCTCCTCCCCGCCCCAAGCGCAAGATCCACCGCCACCGCCGTACCCAGGGAATGCCCGTAGAGGATGATATCACCGGGTGAGACGCCCCTGTTCTCCGTCAGCCACTTCCAGGCCGCCTGCGCGTCCTCGTACAGCCCCCTTTCGGAGGGGCGTCCACCGCTGACGCCATAGCCGCGATAGTCGAAGATGAAGCTGGAGACACTCAGGCTTCGGTTAAAACCCCTGAGGATGCCCAGCCTGTCGGAAATGTTCCCGGCGTTGCCGTGAAGCCAGAGAAGGGTGACGTGGGAGGTCCCCGGAATGAACCAGCCGTCAAGGCCTGTGCCGTCTCCGGAGGTAAAGTGCACATCCTCGTAGGACATTCCGTGTACGGATGGGTCGCCCGACATTTCCCTGGCGGGGGCGAAGGCGGCGTATTTCTCCTGATGCTTCAGCCACCCGATGAACAGGGCCAGAAAAATAATGACTGTTATCAGGAGAGCTGACATGGACGTTTGGTCTCAGGGTCTGGGATTTCAAGCCTGAGGTTTGAAGTTTGACGTTCTTTCCACGTTGAACGTTGAACATTGAACATTCTCTATCTAACCACAACCTCGACCAGCAGATCGCTTTGGGGGATGTACTTCGCCGCGGCCCGTTTGATGTCCTCAGGAGTCAGGTTCAGCAGGATCTTTCTGTAATCCTCCCCGAAAGTGTGCTTAAGCCCATTCCTTTTCGCGAGCCCCAGGTAGAAGGCCCTGTTGATTGATGACATCATTCTCATCTGGAGTCGGCCCGTCATGGCGTTCACCATATTTTTCAACTCGTCCGGAGCAACTTCGAGGAATTTAGCACCATCGATCTCCCGGCGGGCATCCACTCTGGCCCTCTCCATTTTTTCAGGCGAGGTGCCCATGGACAGGACAAAAAGGTCCCGGCCATAAAGATCGCTCACCGAGGCGCCCACCGAGTAGGCCAGCCCCTCCTTTTCCCTCAGGTTTTGGTAAAGGCGCTGATTCAAAAGCCCGGAGACAACTGCCATGGCGGGTCTGTCGCCGGGATCAACCCTTGGCCCCAGGGCGCCCAGGGCCAAGGCTCCCTGCGGCTTGCCCAGCGCCCGCACCACTAGTGCAGCGCCTTTTGTCGGACCAGGATCCGGGTCCGGGGAGGCCCGGCCTGGCGGAAGATCGGACAGGGAGGATCCAACCAGGGCTATGGCATCTCCCGGGGGAAGGCCGCTGACCACGGAAACGATGATATTCCGGCCGGTAACGAAGGCCTCGTGAAATGAGCGGAGATCCGCCTCCGTAACGGACGAGATGGACGCCCTTGTCCCAAGCACCTCCGGGGAAAGGGTATCCCCGTACAGGGCTTCGGCAAGTTCCTTTGCCGCGACATCCCCCGGCACGGCGTCTTTATAGGCGATGAAGTCAAGAATCCTGGATCTGACCGCCTTTATTCTGTCCTCCGCCAGGAGGGGATTTTTCAACATATCCGCTACCAGGTCCATTGCTTTCTCCGCACTTTCCTGGAGACATTCCATGCGCAGGTACGAATAGGTCCGGGAGGTGTAAAAATCACCGAAGGGGCTCATGGGATTCCCGGCAGTGGAAAGGGAGACACCCAGCCGCCTGATTCGGGCCTGAATTTCCTCACGGCCATGTTCGAAGGTGCCTTCCGGCAGCATTCTGAAGAGAAAACCCGCTATTCCCGCCTCTCCTTCCGGTTCCAAAGATGTCCGATGTCTCGTTATCAGGTGCAGGGCAAAGACCTGGGATCCGGGCCTCTGTTCGGCCACCACCGTAAGTCCATTGTCCAGGGTGGCCTCGGCCCGGCGCTTTAAATCGGATGTGCCGGATATCGCTCCGGATGCCCGGTTGGGAACGGCGATGAGGGCCACATACGGCCTGCCCACCAGATACTTTCGGGCAACCCTTTCAAGGTCTCCAGGTCCGAGATTGTCCCACCTGCCGGGGGAAAACCCCTGCCCGGGCGCCCCGTCCACCGCCCAGGGAGCCTTGCCCATGAGGTAATAGTGCACCTTTTCCATGCCCATGATCTCATCGGAAACAAGAGATTCCCTGGCATCGTTGATACTGTCCTCCTGCAGTCCGGCTTTCAGGGCGGCGGGAAGGGCGTCCAGGACAACCTGAAGCGCGGATCGTGGATCTGACCCTTCCGGCAGGGTAACCGAGAGGATATACCTGGAGAATCCCCGGTTGACGGCCAGATCGGCGGAAACGCCCTGCGGGGTCATCCCGGCGTTCTCAAGCGCCATCTGGAGCAGGCCGCCCGATCCTCCCAAGACCTCGGACAAAAGGTCCATCGCCTCGCTGTCACCGCTGCGTGGGTCGGGGCCGTTGAACCCCAGCATGATCCGGATGTCCGGCAGTTCGGTCTTCATGGAGAAAACCCGCTGCCCCTCAATTGGTGGAGGCGGGACAACCTTGGGCCGGGTTCCGCCCATGGCTTCACGTCCAAATGTCTTCCCGATGCTATCTAAGGCCGAAGGGGCGTCAAAACCGCCGGCCATGAGAAGGATCATGTTGCCGGGCCGATAGGTATTCCGGTAGTAATCCAGGAGAGCCTCACGGGCCACACTGCTGACGGCAAGCTCATTCCCCAGTCCTGTCCTTTCGTAGGCGGAACCGGCATACAGCAGTGCGCGGCGCATCTCATCCAGGCGGGCATCGGGCCTGCTTTCCCGGCGTTTTATCTCCTCCACCACGACCTGGCGGGCCTCGGCCACGGAGCTTTCGCTTAGAGTCGAGTGAAACAGCATGTCCGACAGGATGCCCAGCCCCCTGAGAAGATAATCGCGGTGAACCACCAGGATGTACCCGGTGTAGTCGTCCCTGGTAAAACCGTTAATGTATCCCCCCAGGTCCCGCACCTCCCGCTGTATCCGGTCCTTGTCCCTGCTCGCCGTACCGCCGAATACCAGGTGTTCCAGGAGATGGCTGTACCCGCTATTGGCCAGGTCCTCGCCGGCATAGCCGGTCTTGACCAGGACCAGGGTAGCGACCATGGGAGTTGACTGTCCCGGCAGGAGCCTGACATCCAGGCCGTTGTCAAGGATATGGTAGCCGGTGACATCGCCCGCAGACGGCAGGGCCGATGAGACGGAGGGGAGCCCCGCTGCTGCGATGAACAGAATGCATGCCCAAAAATTTTTCCAGCCGGAGCTGATCATCAACATCCCTCGGAATTACGGAAAGCAGGATCTCAGGGGTAAAGCAAGGCTTGATAATAAAGATACACTCCACGGTCGGCTATCGCAATTGTTATGTGTGCAGGGAAACAGAACCTTATTTCACCACAGTGCAGCCGATTGCAGGCTGCTCCACAGATGGATTTGAAAGGAGGGTTTTAAATAACAAATACTAATCTTTGGTTTTACCCTGCGTAATAATCCTGCCTGCCGGCCGAAGCTTTACGCGAAGGCTGGTGGTGTGACCTGCGAACGGTCACGCCCTTCGACAGGCTCAGGACAGGCTGTGGTAAATTTGCTTTGGTATGGTTCTGTAGCCTGATGCGAAAGCGGAAGGTGTGATTTGAGGTAATGTGATTCAAACGCGGTGCGGCACCGTGCTTTTTGCGCTATAATTATTAAATATGGGGGCGGGTGTGCATTCTGACCGCGGGAGGAAACATTATGGATTCACAGGACCGTTTGGAGCATCATCCTTTCGCCGAGGCGGGAGTAATCCGTCTCGACCTTACCAGGGAAGAGAGGGAGATCATGGTCGACGTACTTGACACCTTTCTTTCCGACCTGAGAATGGAGATCGCCAATACGGACAGGCAGGATTTTCGGGACATGCTCAAGAAGAGAAAAGCTGTGTTGCTGAAAGTCCTGGACCGGATGGTTTAGAAGACCCCCCTTCAATTACTTCATGAGCCGGATTCGGACCTCGATGCCGGTTCCCTTCAGAAGCGTCTCTATTCTTGACGGGTCGGTTTCTCCGTAATGATAGGGATACAGCACCTTTGGATGGAACATAAGAGCCGCATCGGCAACCATTTCGGGGGTCATGGTATACGGCAGGTTCATGGGCAGGAACGCGATATCGATATCCTTCAGGTTCCTCATCTCGGGAATGTTTTCCGTATCCCCCGCCACATAGACCCTTTTGTTCCCAAAGGTGACAATATAACCGTTGCCTATCCCCTTCGGGTGGAAAGGAACGCCCTTCGACCTCATGTGGACCATATTATAGGCCGGAACAGCTTCAACCTTTACGGGACCTGCGGTTCCGGAGTCACCGTTGCCCATGACAACGGCGCCCTTGATCCGGGTGGCCGACGCCCTATCGGATACTATGATGGTTCCCGCCTTGCGGATTTTTTCCAGCGCATGGAGGTCAAGGTGATCGAAGTGGTCGTGGGTGATTAGCACAACATCCGCGTCCGGCAGACGTGAATAGTCGGCCAGTTCGCCAAAGGGATCTACATGGATGATTTTATCTTCAAAACCGAAAATAAGGGAGGCATGTCCGATAAAAGTGATCGTCAGGTCTCCCGATGATGTACTGAAGCTATCTGTCTTAAATACCCGGGCGCCGTGAGCAGTCAGGACCGGTGTCAGCAGAAAACTGAACGCTATCAACAACATCCTCTCCATGGATCACATCCCCGGGTTTATTCTCACCTCGTCTTGCTCTGGTTCTCCCTCTCGATTTCGGCTTCCAGGCGCTGTGAAAGGAAGTGGTCAGGCACGACCCTTTTGATGGAGACCAGGCAGTCAAAAGCCTTGACTACGTTTCTATTTTTCAGGCACATCATGCCGAAATCATAGAACCACTGGGCAACTTCATCCTCGGTGGTCTCGGTTGTCCTATCGATGGCAGCCATCTCTCCCAGGTTGAACATGGCGCCTTCATCCCCCTGCTGTACGGCCTTTCTGAACCA
The DNA here is from genome assembly GCA_013151915.1 of Deltaproteobacteria bacterium. NCBI lineage: Bacteria > Pseudomonadati > Myxococcota > Myxococcia > Deltaproteobacteria bacterium. Next base: position 12,763 of record JAADHJ010000052.1, on the reverse strand, counting down.
GTGTTCCGCCTTGGCATCGTCCTGTTCCAGGCCGACGCCATCCAGATAGATTTTTCCCAGGAATGTCTGTGCAAAAGGGTGGTCTCTCCCGGCAGAGGCACGGATGGCATCCAGGACTCTGGACTCGGGGGAAAATCCGGTTCCCCTGATCAGCATGGTCCCAAGTTTCATTTTCGCACCGGTATCCCCCCGTTCAGCCGCCTTCCAGAACCATATCCCTGATTCCTCGATGTCACTGGGCACACCCAGGCCCTGTTCGTAAATAATGCCAAGGTTGAACATGGCGGTAAGGTCCTCTTGTTCCGCCGCCGTTTTTAACCACTTCAGGGCCTCATCCAGGTCCTGAGAGACCACCTCCCCCAACGCGAGCAAGGTTCCCAATTGTCCCTGGGCCTCCGGGTTGCCGTCCTCCGCGGCCTTCCTGAGGAGTTTCAACTCCTCGGGTTCATTGCGCTCGCTCAATACCGCCTCCTCGATTCATGATGAACTTCACCGTTCTGACTATTATTTTAACACGGAAATTGATTTTATGGGAGAATTGGAGGCCAAAGGGCGGCTGCTTCCAATCCAAAGTTTCATTTTTCCCCGCCATCCATTAATATTGGTTTATCCGGTTAATGCGTACCTTTATTATTTTGCTGTCATTGTGAGGAACATCGAGGAAGACGAGAGTGACGCGGCAATCCCGGGCGGAGCTGAAGCTCGTCACGGCGCCCTCCGGCCGCTATGGGATCGCTTCCGCCGTCGCCCTACGGGCTATGGCGGACAGGTCGCATGGGTTACAGCTCGCTATGTTGATGGATTCGTAAAAAACCATCATCGCGCCCGCTAAGGGGCGCCCAAATCAAAGATTTGTAAAGAAAGTGAAAATGACGCTTTTCGCTTTCCGTGGAGTAAAAAGCCATACATGGACTTTTTACGACCCTATAAAGATTGATGACTTCGCAAAAAGTCATCAATGTCATCAATGCGCCCACTGAGGGGCGCCCAAATCAATGACTTGTCCCGCAGGTCATCGATTTGCGGGACAAGTTGTTGATTTGTGAGGAAAGGGAAAACGACGCTTTTCCCTTTCCGTGGAGTAAAAAGCCATACATGGACTTTTTACGACCCTATAAAATGGAGGCCGCAGGTGAAAAATTTTGTCCTTGATACCAACGTCATCCTTTACTCCCCCAACTGCATCGAAACTTTGGAGGACAACAACATCATCATCCCGTCCATCGTCTTAGAGGAGCTGGATAACTTCAAACGTCACTATGATCCCCGCGGCTTTGCCGCCAGGCAGTTTTCCAGACAGCTTGATGACCTTCGCCTGAAGGGAGACTTGACCAAAGGTGTGGAGCTGCCATCGGGTGGCAAAATCTTCGTCAGATTCTATGACGAGCAGATCAGCCTTCCACGAGAGCTGGAGATCATCAGCGCAAAGACGGCCAGCGACAACATCATCCTGAACGTCGCCCTCAGCATTAAAAAGGAATCCAATCTACCCACCATCGTCGTAAGCAAGGATATCAACGTCAGGATCAAGGCAAATATCCTTGGAGTTGAATCGGAGGATTACTACCACGACAAGACCGTTTCCGAAATTCGGGAGGATTCCAGCTATGTCCTCGTTACAGGGGAATATATCGACAGGCTTTACACGGACAAGGAGATTCCGGCGGAGGGCTATCTAAGCGACGGCAGGGAGTTTGAGCCCCATCCCAACGATTACTTCATACTCAAGAACGAGGCCGACCTGAACCAGAGCGCCCTGGTCCACTATGGGGAAAATGAGAACGGAAAGGGGTTTTTCAGTCTTCTCGGCAAGCTCGACGACGTCTTCGGCATCAGGCCCCGAAACCACAAACAACGATTCCTTATGGACGCCATCCTAGACCCCCAAATCGATCTCGTCTTCGTCATGGGGGTCGCGGGAAGCGGGAAGACCCTGGTCTCCCTGGCTTGCGCCCTGGATATGGTCCTGGAGGAGAAGTTCAAACGTCTCATCATCGCCCGTCCCATCATACCCATGGGCCCCGATCCCGGCGCGCTCCCCGGTACCGAGATGGAAAAAATCAGGCCGTGGCTCCAGCCCATTTACGACAACCTGGAGTTCCTGGTGGACAATCTGTCCAACGGCAGTCCGGGAAAGGGCCGTGAGGCCGTGATGGGTCCCCACGACATTACCCTGCAGTACCTCTTCGATTCCAAGTTAATCGAGGTCCAGACCCTGGCGTATATCAGGGGCAGAAGCGTGTCCAACGGGATATTCATGATTGACGAGGCCCAGAACCTGACCCCCCATGAGATCAAGACCATCATCACCAGGGCGGGGGAAAATACCAAGATCATCCTCACCGGGGACATCTTCCAAATAGACAGCCCCTATATGAGCTCCGCCGATAACGGCCTGGCCGTCACATCCGAGAAGTTCAGGGCCTCCGACCTGAATCTCGCCTCTACGCTCTTCTTAGACAAGGGAGAACGGAGCCGCCTGGCCACCGCGGCCGCGAAGATCCTGTAGACAGCTTTGCTGCTATATGTGCTAATCTTGGCACATATGTGCACATTATTCCGCAACATGTTATTTTTTAAGGGGATATTTATGTGTCAACGTTGACACATCTGTGCCAGATCCGGTTTCTGGAAATCAATCACCGTATATCGCATACAATCTACAGTATTTATCCAACTGAAACCCCATGCCGATTATCGCCGTAACACCTTGTTAATAAAACTAAATGTGACATATCGCCATGGACCGGCCGATTGTCGCTCCAAAAGTTATTCCGTTTTATTCCAGAATATTTACTGGCACGCCCCTTGCTTTAGCCAGTGCAAAGAAAAGATGACACTGACATTTATTATGAATTAATTGCGGTGGCCAACCTGTAAAGCTACCGGCATAACAAGCAAGGAGGTCCGTCATGGGAAAAACAGCAAAACTGGATGTAACGACAGCTGTCCACATGGCAAGAATGAAAGCCGCGGCAAAGGATAACTCCAGAGAATCAGTTTTGGGGTTGATCCTGAAAAGGGCCAAGGAAATCCATGCTGACATGTCACTGGTCCTGGAGGAGGCCATGAACAATACGGCCGATGCTGAATTTAACACCCATCCTCGACGCACGTACAGGAAGACAGATGTTAACTGAACTTTGAAGTACGTAATCACCTTACCATGGCCACAAACCTGGTAATGAAGGATCCCTAGGCCCCCCCTAGGCTGGAAGGGAAGGTTTAAGTTTAAACCTTCCCTTCTTTTTTTGGACCATCCTGGAAATGAGTACCTGGAACCCAACGTCCAACGGGATAAATCAGTCCAGAGTCCATCCACCTTCGCTCTGCGAGCTACGGCGGACAGGGAGTCCAGTGTCCAGAGAGAAGAAAAACGGACGCGGAGCGTGCGGGTGTGTCGAGGTAGCAGTCCAGAGGAGAAGGAGGATAGGCGCAAGGCCTGTCATCGCAAGCTGAAACTATGCGAAGCGATCTCGTGGGGCGACCATGGGGAGCCGCAGCGAACGGGTGGTAAAACAACGTGCATCGCCGATCGTGACACACCTTTTTGCACATGGAATAAATTCTGCGCCATATTTGACACACCTGTTAAATTGGACTATATGTCAGGATAATAGAAAAGGGTGTTCCCTGACCCTTAAACCCGGGGACAACGTGACAAGGAAAGTCCAGAGTCCAGACCCTAAACTCCGGTTCTAAAGGAAAAAAAGGGGTTGTACCTTCATGAAGGTGCTCTACACCGACAAATCGCGCTGCAAGAAGTGCTACGCCTGTGTCCGTTCCTGTCCGGTCAATGCTCTCAAGGTTCAGGAGGACGGAATCTCCATCTCCAGGGCAAGGTGCATCCACTGCGGTGACTGCCTTGACGCCTGCAGCCAGGGTGCCATACGGATGACGGAAACCATACACCGGATGGAAACCAGCCTGAACGGGCTGAATCCTACCGTCATGTTGCTGGACAGGAATTGGCCCATCACCTTTCCCGGGATATCCCCCCGGGACCTCGAATCCATCCTCCTTTCTCATGGATTCACCGAGGTTCAATCCTCCATGCTTGCCATCGAGTATGTTTTTCAAGCTTACGAGAATATTTTCAAGAAAAAGCAACATCCGTTTATTGGATCGCTTTGCCCCATTTCAAGCACTCACGTCGAAAAACACACACCCAGCCTGATCCCCTTTATGGTGCCTGTCGCCCTCCCCGGTGTAGCCACGGCCCGCTACCTGAGAAACAAAACCGAATCGTCCATCAATATCGTATTGGCCACGTCATGCCTGGGGACTAAAGCCTTGATGGAAAAAACCGGCTTCAAGGAGGATATCGACGTAGTCGTTACCTTCAAGGAACTGAAGGACTGGCTCATTGACAAAGGCCATGATCTCAAAACCGAAGGCTCCTTTGACTATCGATCGCATCTCCTTGCCGGTGGTCAGTACTGGCTGACACGGGATTTCCTTGCGAGACTTGTCCCGGGCGGTGAATCCAAGCGGTCGCGGATCCTGGCTGTTTCCGGCGCAAACAAAACGTTGGCCTTTTTGAAAGAAGTACACGACGGCTCCTTCCGGCATGGCCTGGCCATGGTAAAATACTGCACTATCGAGAATGATTCCCACAGCGCAGGCACCGACCTTACGCTCTTCCAGAGACAGGACCTCCAGGCCAGAGTCATTGAAGATGCGGTCGATGTCCCTCTCCCTCTCCCGGAGGGAGAACACCTTGATCTATCGAGACCTTATATTGACCGATCAACTGAATTGACAGAACCTACACCGGAGAACATCCAGCAGGTCCTGGATACCCTTGGTATGCATACCCCGTCGGAGGAATTGAACTGCGGCGCCTGCGGTTTTCCCACCTGCCGGGAAAAGGCAAAGGCCGTGGTTCACGGACTGACCAAGCTGGAGATGTGCTTTCCCTATCTTATCCGAAAGCTGTCTAACAACAACGAAGAGCTTACCCGGAAATACGAGATTGTCCGGAAGCAGCTCAAAAATGCCACATCATCTTTCGACATGATCGGAATATCAAACCAGATACAGCAGGTCCGGCAGGTAATCGAAAGGGTGGCCCCCACACCTACAACGGTTCTGATCCGGGGTGAGAGCGGCACGGGCAAAGAACTGGTGGCCCGGGCCATTCAGCGGGCCAGCGACAAATCGGACCGCCCCCTCATCGCCATCAACTGCACCGCAATCGCCGCCGGAGTCCTGGACAGTGAACTTTTCGGACATGTTAAGGGTGCCTTCACCGGCGCCATTACGGACAAGAAGGGATTATTCGAAGAAGCGGACGGCGGAACCCTTTTCTTAGATGAGATCGGGGACATTTCCATGGAGCTTCAGGCCAAGCTTCTGCGGGCCGTCGACACGGGGGAGATTCGGCGTGTTGGTGAAAACAGGACCAGAAAAGTCGATATCCGTCTCATCGCCGCCACTAACAGGAACCTGGAAAAAGCCATTGAAGACCACAGGTTCCGGGAGGACCTCTTCTACAGGCTGACCACCATCACCATCCGTCTGCCTCCGCTCAGGGACCGGAAGGAAGACATCCCCCTTCTGGTGGAGCACCTTCTGCAAAAGGCGTGTGCCAGGGTCAACAAACAGGTTCACGGCATTTCAGACGACGCCATGGAGATCATGATGGCTTACCGCTGGCCCGGCAATATCCGGGAACTGGAGAACGTCATCGAGAGGGCCGTTGTTCTGGCGCCTCCCTCCGGCTCGCTGATCCTTATCGAGTCGGAACACCTGCCCATGGAGCTGGAAGCCCCTTCGGAACCCGATCCCATGGGCGAGACCGGGCAAATGCTCGACTATCGATCCCTGCGAGATCGGTCCGTCGGCAGCGTGGAGAAAAAACTCCTGCTCCACTACCTGACAACGACCGGGGGCAACGTCACTAAAGCCTGCACAATGGCCGGAATTCCGCGACGGACCTTCTACCGCATGATGGAGAGGCAGGGGATCAAGGCGAGGGATGTGTCCAATGATCTACATCGACGCTGATGCCTGTCCCCTCAAGGGAGAGACGTACAAAGTAGCCGATCGTTACTCTGTGGATGTCTGTGTGGTTGCCAACAGCTGGATGAGAACACCCCTTAACGAACGGGTGACGCTCCAGGTAGTCCCTGGTAATTTTGACGCGGCTGATGACTGGATTGCGGACCGTGTCGGACCCGGGGACATTGTTGTCACCGCCGACATCCCGTTGGCGGCGCGCTGTATCCAATCCGGCGCCAGGGTCCTTGGCACCAGGGGGGAAGAGTTCACAGAAGCGGGAATCGGCGACGCTCTGGCCATGCGAGCCTTAAAGGATTACCTGCGCCAGACAGGCGAGTTCACGGGCGGACCGGCTCCCATGGATAAAAAAAGCCGCTCCCGGTTCCTGTCCAGGCTCGATGAGATTATCAACGCCAATTTCCCATCCTGACCTGTTAAGCCCGGATGGCCCTCAAGGAAGCTGCCGGGGACAGATATGGGTGGGCAGAAACTGCCGACCCCCTGACTCTGATAGGAGGTTTACCTATGAGCTTGTTCACCGTGGATGAAGCGCTCTGTCAAAGAGAAGGTTTTTGCGTGGCGGAATGTCCCGCCGGAATCATCGAGATCAGATCCGAAGAAGCTTTTCCCACTCCTGTAAACGGTGCGGAAGTCAGATGCATCAATTGCGGACACTGCGTCTCGGTGTGTCCCTACTCGGCTATCTCTCTCGCAAGGATGCCGATCGCGGAGTGTCCGCCCGTTGAGAAGGATCTGGCGGTTGGCCAGGAGCAGGTCGAGCAGTTACTCAGGTCCAGGCGATCGATTCGTGCCTACATTGATAAGCCGGTTGACAGGGAAGTGCTGCGGAAGGTTATAGATATCGCCAGGTACGCTCCTACCGGCAGCAATAGCCAGCAGGTCCAGTGGCTCGTAGTTTCCGGAAGGGATGAAGTCGTTAAGCTTGTGGATCTGGCCATAGACTGGATGCGTCACATGGTCGGGGAAAAAGAGCCCATGGCAGAGCGTTACCAGATGGCGGGTATGGTAAGGGCCTGGGAAGCAGGCATCGATTTTATCTGCCGCGGCGCACCCGCCCTCGTGGTAACCCACGGACCGAAGGCCTATCCGATAATGCCTATCGACAGCGCTATTGCCTTGACTTTTTTCGATCTGGCGGCACCCTCCTTCGGACTGGGAACATGCTGGGCCGGGTTCGTCATGTGGGCGGCTGATTGCTGGCCCCCCCTCGCCGCTGCCCTCGGTCTTCCTGAAGGCAACAAGCCGGTGGGAGCGATGATGGTCGGATATCCGAAACACACCTTTCACCGGCTGCCCGCCCGTAAGGAGGCCACGGTTATCTGGAAGGAGTAGGATCAGCTCATGAAGAGAATCCACTCCAAGGTTTACACCGTTCGCAACTACGAGATTGGGCCTTCACCAAGCTCCCATGGTCCCCCTAACTGCACACGCTCGTGTGCATAAGTGCCTGTTAATTTTGAAGTTTTTTGACATCTGAGAATGATTGGCTAAACTGACCATATCATCTTCTGGCCATGGGGGTGGCGAGGTGTTTCTGTCTTTGGAGATTTGTTTGGGGCCGGACCTCATTTCCTCAGTTTTTAATGGTCAGAACCTGAGAATATGAGGTACGACCCCAGAGGGTTGCCCAAAGGATTTACTTATTTTTTCCTCTCCATCATGAACTCCCATTTATAAATCTGGTCCTTTGCCGCCCTGGCATTGGGCGCTTCAGGCGCTAACTGGAGATAGAGTTTTATGTAATGAATCGCCTTAGCATACTCCTTAAGTTTCCCGTAGATCATGGCAGTATTGAAATAAAGCTTGCCGATGTAAGGAGCCACTCTCACAGCGTGACGGTACTCTTGGACCGCAGCCTCAAAATTCCCTTCCTCCGTAGCCGCATCGCCTCTCAGGGCGTATTTTCGCGCCTTTTCGGGAAGCTCTGAAAGTGTAGGATCCATTTTTATTATCCCATACATCTTCGAAAGTATTTCCTCCGATTTAGCTTCGTCTGCAATCTTAAGCGCATCGCCAAGTTCCTTGAGAGCTTCTTTGGACCGCCCCTGCCCTTTCAGCCGGGCGGCATTTTCTATTTTTGGAGCACTAAAGGGTCTTAATGCCTTTAACAGGGCTGTCCTGTCGCTCCAGAGAGGCACATCTTTCGGAGATAGGCTCTCTTCGGGAATGGCTGATAAAATCTCAATCGCCTTACTGAAATCATTCTTTTTCGCATAAATAGTGGCTTCGAAGATACGGGCATCAGTGTTCTCTTTTACCTGCGAGAGCAGCTTGAGGGCTTCGTCATTTCGGCCGTGATCAAGGTCGGATGAGCCAAGAGCGAGCTGAGCGAACGTATCATTGGGATTAAGAGAGTAGGCCTGATCAGCGGCTTTAAAGGCTTCATCTGCATTTCCCTTATGCCGCTGGATGAGGCTTCGGAGTGCAAAAGATCCCGCTGCTGTTTGCTGGATTATTTTTTCCTGGGTGAGTGTTACGATAAAAGGTTTTTTCACACCTTTCCGTACAATCTTCAATGTAACCTGTGTTCCCTCCTTCCCCTTAAGCAAATCTGATATTTCATTCCAGCCCCGTTTTTTTGTAGATTTACTGCCGATCTTTACAATTTTATCACCAGCCTGGAGACCCTCTTTTTGCGCGGAGCTTCCCTCGCGCACCTCCTTAATTACAGGATATCTATCATCAATTTTAAATTTACAGCCGTTAGTTACAATGGTTAAAAATTTTATGCTTTTGCTCAGTGTATCAAGGGCATCATCATATCTTCCCGAATAGTAGTAGGAACGGGCAAGATAAAACAACATACCAGAATCATTTGCTGCGGCTTTTTCCCAGGTGGCTATGGCCTGTTCGTAGTCTTTCCTGTCATCTAAAATACCCGCCACGCCGGCATAACAACCCGCAGCTTGGGTAAATTCAATACATTTTTTAAAGGCATTAATCGCTTTATCAGGTTGCCCTTTACCCCGATATGCCTGTGCGAGTTGATATAAATTTCCGGCTGGGAGTAATTTAGGATACGAAGTGGACTTCAGACCCATCTGAAACCCCATTTGTGCAGTTTTTATTGCCTCGTCGTATTGTTTAAGCTGGCGGTGACAATTCGACAATCTTTTGAAAATAATGCCCATCCAGTCGACGTCAGTGGTTTTTGTGAGGGCTATTTTATAGTATTGAATTGCTTCTTCATATTCTCCAGCGGTCTGATATGAATCTGCCTTATCGAATTCAGCGGGTGGTGGACCTGCACTCACAACTGTCGTAAATGCCAAAAAAAACAATGCACAAAAAATAGCCGGTTTTAATTTTCTCATTTAATCCGTACCCCCTTATTTTCTCTTCTCCATCATAAACTTCCATTTATAAATCTGGTCCTTTGCCGCCCCGGCATTGGGCGCTTCAGGTGCCCAATGGAAATAGGTGGTCATGTTGCGAACCATCGGGTAATATCCTTTCTACATCTATATCCCCCCTAGTTTGCCTCAGTTCTCGGCTGGATTTTCTTTTGAATCTCTTTCAATTGCGTCAATGTCTCTTCTTTTTTCTTTACAAGGGCTTGTTTAACGTTGGTCGCTGTTTGAATCTCGTTTTTAGCTTCCTGAAGTAAGGCTTGAGCCAAACCGATCAGATCATCAGCTTCCTGTTTTTCCTGCGGGTTTTTGGCCATAGCGACATGGTTTTGAATCTCAGAAATCTGTTTCTCGGCCTTTTGTTTCTTTTCTTTCGCCTGCATAAGTTTTTTGTCTGTTTTCTTCAGTTTCATCTCAATATCCTGCAGTTTCCCGGCGTCCTGATGAACCGTTTTGATCAAACCTTCGTAGTAGGCAACTTCTTTCTGGTTTGAGATGGGCAGAACTTTAACCGGCTTCTGAACTTCCGGCACATTCGGCAAGTCAGGGAACTGGCACTCAAGGTCGATCATCTGCCCTGACACGACCTTTTGAGACTGCTGATTCAGATATCTGGCCTTTACAGCATCGCCCTTGTTTGTGTAAGCAAGCGCCCTCTGCGAAAGATAGTTCGCACACGCAAGTCTCTTCAGGGAAGACAGGCTGGACGTGTCATATCTGCCTGTGCCAATGGGCTGCATTTCGGTAGTCGGAAGATCCAGGTTGCCCGCGTTAAACGGCTCCAGATTACCACCCGATATTGACTCCATCTTGAGAGAGTCCTGCGAGCCAACCTTATCGAACCTGGAAAGCAAGTTCCTTCCTTCTTTTTCCTTTTGGCGCTGTTTCTCTGCCTTTTGCCGGGCAAGATTGTCATGCAGTTGTTTCCATTTTGCAAATGCCACTTTTTGTTTTTTTATCGCTGCCTGTTTCTCCTGCCAGAGTTCCTCCTGCTGCCTGGCAGGGTCAACTTGCGGGGGCTCGGAGTTGAATCCATTGTTCAGGATAATCCTCAGCATATTGCCCAGAAGAAATTGTTTTGCCCCGGCCTCAGAGTTTATGTTTCTTCCACCCCAACCAAGCGTTGTGGCGCCGTCGCTTCTCTGTCCTGGTTGAGAATAAGTCTCGATACATTTTGAATTGTTTTGTTCAAAAGCTGGTCTCGATTTCCAGTAGCCTAGACACTGTCCCGGCGTAGCAAAATTGCCCCTTGGAGCGCTTCCGAACATCTTGGCCGCCTGGCCTGTATACTTGATCTGGTATCCCGCATATGCAATTCCGCTGTAAAAAAGGAGTCCATAAAAAATCAGCAGAAAAGGTTTTAATTTCTTCATCTCTTCCACCACCTTTTAATCTTTTTCGGATCACTCTTATCTCAGGTTTATGGGAATTAGCCTCGTTCTTTTATAAAAACCACCCGCCACTTCGGAAAGGGTGATTTTGTTCATTTCTCGTTATGTTGTTGATTAGTCCCCGGTGTTGATATGAACGAGAAAGGAATTTGAAAAACTCCTCCCTGGCCTGATGCAGTTTACACCCTGACACTGTTCTTGTACAATGGATTGGTTTTAAAGGGAATTGCACACTACCGTGGGCGGTGTTTCTGTCTTATGAGTAGCCCGGTTCTGTCAACGGGAAACTGCCTTGTTTGTGGCGTCGGGAACCCTTGCTTTCTCTGCGTCGGCATGGCTATATAAAAGCCTGCAAGTGGACACATCGCAGTCGCCAAGACATTCCGGTGTTGCAAAAGATCCCTGTCACATCCCGCTGCCGGGAAGCGCCTTCCCACCAGGATGCCCTTGTTTTCTACAAAAGTCCCCAATTTCCTGTACAATAAAGCACAGGAGTATCGATGTGTCGATTCCTCAGGGGGGGCTTGCCCATGAGCATGTCAAACAGGCGGATCATAACAAGATCGATCCTGGCGGTGTTCCTGTGCCTGACGGTCCTTTCCGCAGTGGCGGTCGGGGCGGATGAGCGGTTCACGGATAACGGGGACGGCACAGTGACCGACACAAGAACAGGCCTGATGTGGGCCCAGACGGACAACATGGGCCACATCAACTGGCATGATGCCAAACTCTACTGTGAGAACATCATCCTGAGCGGAGATTGCCGTGTGCCGGAGTATGAATCTTGGCGTTTCAGACTAATATACTAAGAAACACCATAATTCATGCTCAGGCACAAGGTCTCAGGAGTACTGTGAACATGGATACCGTCTTGCTCAGAGATCGGCTCATCCACCAGGCTAAGGCCTTCGGTGCCGATGACGCCGGTGTGTGCCTGGCTTCAGACCTGCTGAACGGGTCCAGCCACCGGAAGTTTCCCCGGCCCGAAGGTTTACTGGATCATCATTATCTCCTGGTGATCGCCCTTCGCCACCCCTTCCACGAACCTGCCCTCGATTATTTTATCCGAAAGGACGGTGCCAGATACGGCAATTCCGAGGGAAACCGGCGGCTGATGCGGATATCGGATGGGATCGGCCGGTGGTTGGACGGGAAGGGGCTTACCTCCCGCGACCTGCACTACTACGTGGAGAGGGGCGGTGTGTTCCTGAAGGGAGCGGCTGTCCTGGCCGGCCTGGGGACAATCGGGGCCAACAATCTCCTCATCCATCCTCGCTTTGGAGCTCGTGTCAGATTTCGTGCTCATTTATTGGACTTCCCTCTCACCTCTTCCGTGTCCATCGATTTCAATCCGTGTTTGGACTGCGGCCACCCCTGTCTTACCGTCTGCCCCGAAAGAGCCCTGGATTCTGACGGTTTCACCCGTGACAAGTGCCGGATTCAGCTCGACCGTGACATCTCCAACGCCGTCACATTACCAGGGGAAGCTGATGGATTAGCCAGACGTGAGGTTCACTACTGTCGGATCTGCGAATTTTCCTGCATATACACTGGAGGGGTTCCCTCCCATGTAAAAAGTAGAAGGTAGGAAGAAGATTGCCGTGTGCCGGAGTATGGATCTTGGCATATCAGACTAATATGCTAAGAAACACCATAATTCATGCTCAGGCACACAAAAGGTGTTCTGCCTAAGATACAGGCAATCACTCCCCCTCGAATGCCGTGTAATTGTTCAAATCAAACGCCGGGGAACGCGCCTTTTTCTTTGTATGGCTGCAGGGCATTAACGACTATCTATTTGAAAAACAAGGCATTTTAGACCGATAGCACCTGTTGCGGACTAACATGGCACAGCCCTTGCTTTTTAAAAACGGCCCTGACAATGGGGCCCGACAATCTATTGAGAAGGGGGAACAAAGAAAATGAAATACATCATCGCAATTATCAAACCTGGAAAACTGGACGAAGTCCGGGAGGCCCTCACTTCGCTGGGGGTCA
>JAADHJ010000051.1 GCA_013151915.1 Deltaproteobacteria bacterium | reverse complement strand
TCCGCCCGGGATTGCCGCGTCACTCTCGTCTCCCTCGATGCTCCTCGCAATGACAGCAAAATAATAAAGGTACGCATTAACCGGATGAACCGTTTTTTTAGGTTTTCTCCGCAACCGATGCCGGGCACGTCATAGCCCCAAGCGACGGCGGGTGACTCCAGTGAGCGTAGCGAACGGGTGGTAAAACAGGTATGGAAGGAAGTATCGAAGTGTCCTTGATTTGGGACTCTTAAACCAGGAACTACTTTTCCCGGATACTAAGCACCAGGTTCCAGGCACCAGGAACTGCTTTTCCCTATTTCCCCGCCTCCGGGAGAGACGCGATGATCCCGCGGACCTGCTCCGCCTGCGGGCCGGAGGGCGAGATCCTGAGGAAATCCTCAAAGGCGGCCCTTGCCCCGACAGGGTCATGGAGGTCGTATAGAAGCACGATACCCAGGTTCATCCTGCTCTGCAGATGGGTGGAGCTGACCTCCATGGCCTCTCGGAACCGACGTACAGCCTCCTCAGGCTGCCCGTTTCTTCGATACATGATCCCCAGGTCGGTGAGGACGTCGGGGTTGCCGGGCTTCAGGGCCAAAGCTTTCTCATAGGCGCTGATGGACTTCCTATATTGATTGCTGTCGAAGTAGGCGTTACCCAACTGAACAAGCGCCCCCACATTGTTGGGGTTGTTCTGCAGCAGATTTTTCAGCTCATTGATCTTGAGGGTGTAATCGGCGGAAGGCGGCGGGGCCTGGGGCGGAGCCTTCAAAGGAACTACCGATGTCCCACTCGGACGACTACTGAAAAGCTTCGGCCCCAGCACACCGACCATCAAACCCACCACCAGGGCTGCTATTACAACAACAAAAGTATTTTTGTTTTCCATCTGCGTCTCCAGAACCGGTTCGTGAAGGAACTTTTTACGACCCTATTAACGTTCAAGGTTCATCGTTCAAGGTTCAAGGGTTGACGGACTCGCAAGAAGTCATCATTGCGCCCTGTAATGGGCGCCCAAATCGAAGATTTGTGAGGAAAGTGAAAATGACACTTTTCGCTTTCCGTTAAGTAAAAAGCCACGAATGGACTTTTTACGACCCTATTAAAGATAATTTTTTCAGCTGGTTTTCAAGCTCCTCCATGGAATGGTAGCCTATCATCTTCTTTACCACTTTACCGCTCCTGTCCACCATGAAAAGGGAGGGAATGGAGGAGATCCCTCCGAAGGCTTTGGTGACCTTATCGTTTCCCAGAAGAACCTTGTAGGGAATCCGGTGATCCGTCACGAAGGGTCCCAGCACCTCCAGCCCCTCACGGTCGAGGGAGATCCCCAGTACCACGACTCCGCGTGATGAGTATTTCCTGTAAATTTCGGAAAGAACCGGAACCATCTTCCTGCACGGGGGGCACCATGTCGCCCAGAAATCCACCAGGACAACTTTGCCCCGGTAATCTGAAAAGTTGACGATACTGCCATCCACGGAAGGAAGGGTAAAATTGATAGCCCCGCCACTTGGGGCCTGGGTCTTATCCTCCTTGCCGCTTCTGTCGCAGGCCGCTAGAGAAAAGAGACCGCCGATCAGCAAAACAGCAACAAAAACGCGCTTCATCAATCCTGTTCCCGACCCTTCAATCGTTCCTCGACACTTGACAGCTTTTTCTCGAGATTTCTCCTCATGACACCGAGCCGTAACAGATAAAACAGGACAGCAGCCCAGATTACAGTATATGCTATTGTGAGATAACCGATTTTACTCATGGATAATCCTCCGCGACAAAGTTTCAATATCCCTGGATATTCTCTCGATCGCCGCGCGCTCACGCAGCAGAGCCAGTGAGAGAAGAATGAACCCGGTGATGCTGATCAGAAGCGGCGGCACCATGCCGGCCGCCAGGCCGATATGGCCTTTCCTGATGACTATGGGGTGAATCCCACGCCACCACCGGATGGAGAAGTAGACGATGGGAACGTCCACAAAAGCAAGGATCCCATAGACCGCCGACACAACGGCCCCTTTATATCCGGGCATGGCCTGCCTGAGGACGAGATAGCCCACATAAAGAAACCAGAGAATCAGCGTTGTGGTCAACCGTGGATCCCACACCCACCATTTTCCCCACACCGGTCGCGCCCAAAGAGGACCCGTCAGAAGGACCAGCGTACAGAAAAGAACCCCTGTCTCCGCGGCCGCCAGGCCCAGCATTTCCCACCTGGCCGCCCTCGTTGCCAGGAAGGCAAGTGAGAAGACAAGGACCAGGGTAAATGAGAAGAATGCCGCGGTGGCGCTTCCCAGGTGAAAATAGAAGATCTTCTGTACGATCCCCATGCTCCTCTCCACCGGGGCATAGACAAGCACCAGGACAATGGCGGCCTCAATAAAAAAAAGGGCCGCGAGGGGCAGGGACCAGTCGATTATTTTCTTCATACGCATCCTCCAGCAATCGTTAACCCTGATAGCATAACGTCATCAATCTTGATAGGACCGTAATTGGGCACCCTTCAATGGGCGCAGTGATGACTTTTTACGAAGTCATCACTCCTCCACAACCATCGGGAACAGCAGGGTCCCCAGGGAAACGAAGATAACGTCGAACGCCAGGAGCCGTCCGAGCCAGATCCAGGCCAACCCTGGAGCGCCGCCGGTAAGGGCGATGGTTGTGCAACGCACACCGCCAACCAGAACAGGAAGGCACAGCGGGAACAGAAGGAGGGGCAGGATCATCTCACGGCTTCTCAGGTGAATGGTCATTGAGGACAGGAGAACCCCCAGGGCTACGAATCCCAGATCCCCGAGAACAAATCCCGCCCATGAAAAAAACAGACCCTTCACCGGGGAGAACCCGTAAAGCACGGTGAACAAAGGCCACAACAGGGCCTGAAAAATAAGGATAAAGACCAAGGTTGAAAGGCATTTTCCCCAGTAGATCTGAACAGGGTCCGCCGGGGACAGCAGCAAACCATGGAAACAGCCATTCTCCCTCTCTCTGTCAAAGGTGCGGCCCAATCCAAGGACACCTGCAAAGAGGAATGTTATCCATAGGACGCCGGGGGCCAACTCCGTCAGGGCGGATGAACCCGCCTGGGCCGAGAGGGAAAAGAGGGTCAGGATCAGAAATCCAAAAACGGACAGGAGAACGATCACCTCCCTTCCCCTCAATTCAAGGACAAGATCCTTCCGCGCAATCGCCAGGGCGGCCTTCAACTTTTCTCCTCCATAACAAGGCTCAGGTACAGATCTCTGAGGTTGTCTCCCACCTCGCCCCTGTACCGTATTCGTCCCTTGTGAATAACAGCCACCTCGTTTCCAAGCGATCCGGCGGCTTCAAGGTCATGTGTCGACAACAGGGTCGCTCTTTTCTCGTCGCGCAAGGTTGCGAGAATATCCGTAAGCTTTTTTGAGGACCGGTAATCCAGACCGCTGAATGGCTCATCGAGAATCAACAGCCTCGGATTATGGAGAAGTGAGCGGGCGATTGCCAGCCTCTGCTCCATGCCCCTGGAAAAACCGTCAACCATGTCATTGCGCCGATCCCAAAGCCCAATGAGCCGAAGCATCTCCTCCACCCGCGCCGCAATACCGTTAACGCCGTACAGTCGGCAATAAAGGACGAGATTTTCCTGCGCGGACAGTCCGCCGTAGAGCATGGAATCATGGGAAAGATACCCGGTAAGAGCCCGGGCCTCCCGGCTGTGTTTTATCTCATTTCCCAGGAGCCGCACGGTTCCGGAAGTGGGATTAATCCTCCCTGCCAGGACACCGAGCAAGGTGCTTTTCCCGGCTCCGTTGGGTCCAAGGAGAACGAGAGATGCCCCCTCATCCATGGCAAGCCCCACCCCATTCAGGGCGGTCAGGGACCCGTACCGCTTAGTAATGCCTTCAGCCTTAAGGAACGGTCCCATCCTAGTAAGGCTCCGATCCAGGCCCATCATGACCATCTCCATCGGGGCCGGGACCGTCCATGGTCCCTGCCGATCCCCGGAGGAAAGGAATGGAAAGCACGATAACCGACACGATAAGGAAGAAGATGAGCCAGGTTGTCATTTTACGCCTTTCCTCTCCGACGGAACGGTCACGGAGATTCCGCCGGGGAACAGGACGAGCATGGTACCCAATGCGATGATGTAACCGCCGGCCCACAGCCATGGAACCAGGGGGTTGACCAGTACTCGAAAACTGGCACGCTCATCTCGATTATAACCGGTGAGGGTAACGTAAAGGTCCTCTTTCCAGTTTCCCATGATAGCAACCTCGCTGATGGGTTGTTTTTCCCGCCCTCCGTAAAACCTCCGTTCGGGGGTCAGGTATCCCAGGGGTTTTCCGGCCCTGTAGACTTTCAGGCGTGTTTTGACCGCGAGGCGGTCACTGGACGGTATCCACCTCATTCTCTCATACCGGAGGGTGTATTGTCCTACTTTCATGGACTCCTTTGGGTGGAGTGTCGCATTGGCCTCCCGATTCAGGGTGGCGCCGCTCAACCCCAGAAAGATCATCACTATTCCAATGTGGATGAGGTAACCGCCATAGCGTCTTCGTTTGCCGGAAAGAAACCGCCGGAAAGCCCTGGCAGGTGATTCATCTGTATTCCGTCCGCGCGAAAACGCGGCACTGAAGAGATCCTCAACAACGGCCGTAACTACAAAGGCGGAAAAAGCCATCAGCAGTATACTGATGGGAGCCCTGACACCCATACTCCACGCCAGCCCCGCTGCCGCCAATACCGCCGACCCCGGGATGATAAGGCGCCTGACCATATTCCTGACCGTTGTCCGGCCCCAGTCAAGGAGGGGACAGGCTCCCATGAGCAGCAGCAGGATAATGGCGATGGGGCCGTTGACATAGTTGTAGTACCCGGCTCCCACAACAACCTTGGCGCCGGTCATGATTTCAAACACCACCGGAAGAACGGTCCCCCAAAGGACGACCAGCGTCATGGCGGTCATGATGATATTATTCAAAATGAATCCGCTCTCCTTCCCGGAAATGAACTCAAGATATCTTTCGGGAAAAAGAAGCTCACGCCGTCTCCACGCGACGCCGAAACCTGCCGCGAGCACAAAGACCATGAACGCGAGAAAGAATGTGCCGAGGCTGCTCTTCCCGAAGGCGTGGATCGAGG
Organism: Deltaproteobacteria bacterium; assembly: GCA_013151915.1. NCBI lineage: Bacteria > Pseudomonadati > Myxococcota > Myxococcia > Deltaproteobacteria bacterium. Next base: position 20,179 of record JAADHJ010000051.1, on the reverse strand, counting down.
AAATAACGCCGCTGCGGGTGATGAATGTACCGAAGATAACCAGAAAGTAGGTAATGATGACAAGAAAAATGTTCCAGAATTTCATCATCCCCTTTTTTCTCTGGACAATGGTGGAATGCAGAAACGCGGTCGCTGTCAACCAGGGCATGAGAGAGGCGTTCTCCACGGGATCCCACGCCCAATATCCTCCCCAGCCCAGTTCGACATAGGCCCATTTGGCGCCAAGAAGAATCCCTGCTCCCAGGAAGAACCATGAGATAATGGTCCAGCGTCCTGTGGCGGTGATCCATGCGGCATCTCTGCGACCTGCCAGGAGGGACGCCATCGCAAAGGCGAAGGGGATGGCCAGACCTACATACCCGATAAAAAGAGCGGGGGGATGATAGACCATCCCCGGATTCTGTAAAAGCGGGTTAAGCCCGTAACCGTCCCCCGGCAACGGGCCCGGGATGGCAAGGAACGGATCGGTCACAAAATTCAACAGCAATAGAAAAAACACCGCGTTAAGCATAAGTACATGGATGACCCACGGCATAAGATCACCATACCGGCCCCTGTTGGTAAAGACCACCAGTGCGGTAAAAAACGCCAGAAGCCACATCCACAACAGGAGTGAACCTTCCTGTCCAGCCCAGAAGGCTGAAATCGTATAAAAGCCCGACAGGGATCGGCTGGAATATTCGTAGACGTACTGGAGAGAGAAATCCCTGGTGATAAAAGCATTAAGGAGAGATACGGCAGCGGTTGTCACCAGAAAAAGGTTCAAATAAACAGCGGACCTTGCGCTCCGTACAAAATCCGCACGGTGCCTGACGGCGCCGAGCAGGGAAGCCGCCGCTCCATAGATTGCCACTGGAAAGGCGACAATAAGGGCCGCCGATCCCATAGGGCTCAAAGAACATCCCCTTTAACTCCACGGATGGGCGATCTGTTGACCTCACCCGTATCGTATTTGGAAGGACACTTCGCAAGGAGGGTGGTGGCCTCGAAGGTCAGGTAGAAGACAGTGGACCTCTCCATGCCGGACCAGAACAAGTATCCCATGACATCAAACATGAGAATCCCCAAGACCGTGAATTTTATCCGGTTTTCCCTGAACATCGTTTATAGGGTCGTAAAAAGTCCATCCATGGCTTTTTACTCCATGGAAAGTAAAAAATGTCATTTTCACTTTCCTCACAAATCTTCGATTTGAGCGCCCTCAAGTGGGCGCTTTGATGACTTCTCGCGAAGTCATCTGGACGATAACCTCGCGACAACGAAAGGACAGCTTTTGTTTTCAGCAATCCCCATGCCATCGGGCAAAAAAACCATTTTCATGCTATTTCAATGGTTTATGACATCAACACACGACAGGATCGAAACTGGGCGTGCAATAATTTCCCGCCACGGGTGAATTTCCGCACACCATATGCCTTTTCGGATTTTTCCAGGTTTACTATGATAACCTCGCAAAAAGTTTCTTCAAATGGACTTCCTGCAAGTCTATCAATCCTGTACCGGTTGGTGGGAGGCCGGATTTTTCGGTTGACAGCATCCATATGGAGAGGTCCAATAACACCATGAATATTGCATATGCGGGGCTCATTGTCCTGAGCTATCTCATCGGCTCCATCCCCTCCGGGATCATTGTCGCCAAAATGATGAGAGGCTCTGACCCAAGAGAGTCCGGATCAGGGAACATCGGCGCGACGAACGTCCTGCGAACGCTTGGCAGGAAGGCGGGTGCCTATACCCTCGCCGGGGATGCACTGAAAGGTCTCGTCCCTGTTCTGGCCGCAACGATTATCTTCCCCGACACGCCATCTGTGGTTTTTCTCGCGGCCGGCGGGGCAATTCTCGGGCACGATTTCTCCATTTTTCTGAAATTTCACGGGGGAAAAGGGGTTGCGACCACCTTCGGCTGCCTGGCCGGCCTTAATCCCGCGCTGGCTGGTCTTAGTCTGGCAACCTGGGCCGTGGTGGTGGCTGTCACCCGATATTCATCAGCCGGCGCGATTGTTGCCGCCGCCCTGAGTCCAATTTTTGCGGCCGCCGTGTTCCGCAATCTTCCTCTGACCCTTTTCTGTACTGCGGCCGCCCTGCTCCTTACATTCCTTCACAAAGAGAACCTCCAGAGGCTTGCCGACGGCACGGAGAAAAGAATTTCCTTCAAAACATCTTGACCACCTCTACACCGGGATATCCGCCCAGCGCACATCCTGGGGTGGACTTTTGCAAGTCCATCAACCATCAGAGGCGTGATAATAGATTTTTTACCTTTCGCACCTTTTTCCTGAGCCTCCGACCCTGGCCGTGAGAAGGATAGTCCTCATCCTCCGTTTCCAGTCCCTTCATTTTCCTGAACTTTTCCTCTTCGAGTTTTTTCCAGAACAGTTCCGGCGTCGCTGACGGCACGCCGGCCCTTTCCGCGCGTTGGCAAAGTTCCCGGTCCGCCGTAACTAAAAGGTCCGCTTTACCCTCACGACAAAGAGCCGCGATAACATCGTCGGCGGAACGCCCCTGTCTCGAATAGATGACCGTAATCCCCTTCACCCTGCTGCCTCGGTCACCAAGATGATAGGAACCGGCGCCGTCGAAAACCACGACGATGCCATGGCCCTTGCCCGACCTGTATCTGGAAAGTTCCCCGATGAGATAATCCCGTCCCTCTTCCATGTCCGCCCTGTCCAGGGCGGAAAGCTCGGGGATCCTCCTGATAATGTTATACCCGTCAATAAGTATTCTCATGATGACATTTTTCAATATCCTCTGATATCATGCCAGGCTGAGACTGGGGACATGATGCCATGATTTCGATACGTTTAAAAAGCGTGATTACCTTGGGGGCCTTTTGTCTCATCCTCTGGCCCGGACCGGCTATCTGTAATCAAACCGGGGGAGAGTTCCCTCTGAACCCCGGAAGCTGGTGGAAATACAGGGACCAGGGGGGAAACACCGAAATAGTATCCATCACTCGAACCGTCAACGTCTCGGGGATTCCCCTTGTGGAGGTCATACGAAACGGGATTAACCCCGGATATTTTCTCCGCACCCGCGAGGGACTGTATCGGTTCGACAGCCTGCCCGGGAAGAAAGAATCTGAGCCCACAGGTTTCCCGCTTCCAACCATGGTGATCAAATTTCCCCTGGAGGTTGGACAGACATGGTCTTCACCGTGGACTGATCCGCCTCTTTCCTTTTCGGTCATAAACGAAGACACCTTTACGACCCCGGCCGGAAAGTTTCCGCATACGTTCAAGATCGCCTACCGTCCTGTGTCAGATCCAATCTACCATGGGTACAGCTGGTATGCACCGGGGGTCGGATTCGTAGCCATGGAAGAGAACCGGTACCGCAGTGAACTTATCTCGTATTCCATCTCCGATCTCCTGCCTCCGGATCTTGTGGAAAAAAAGATCGCCGATCTCCTGCCGAGGCTGGGGATCACTGCAAATACTGAAAATCCATCCGGACGTACGAAACGCGACAACAGTGAAGGCAGTCATAATAGCGCCACCCGTTTCCTGATTCCAGGCATCCTTTTGTTGGTCTTCGTTGCCGTCCTTGCCTGGCTGATCAAGCTTAACCGGAAGATGGATATGGACAGTGACCCTACGGTCCTGAGGGGAGAAATCGCTCTCGCCTCGGCAATGGTCCGGGAGGGCCTCTACGCCGAGGCCGCCCGCATCCTTCAACGCCAGACCGTCAAGAACCCCCAGTGGCCGGACGTGGCCGCTCTATTGGGTCAGGCATACACTCACATGGGCCGCTACGAGGACGCCTGTCTGGAACTCAAAAGGGCCCTCACGCTCAACCCCGACATGACCTCGGCCCGCCTCGATCTGGCCCAGGTTTACCTGGCCAGTGACGAACCTTCCAGGGCACTCGAGGAACTGGACGCGGTTCTTGCAAAAAACCCCGGATTTGCCGACGTCCTGGTCAAACGGGGCCAGGCTTACCTGGCTCTGGGCAACACCGAACATGCCGAGGCGGACGCTCGTGAGGCGCTGGACATCAATCCGTCCTTCACGGAAGCCCAGGAACTACTGGAGGAGATCCTCTCTTCCTGATTTTATCCATCGGATGCCTATTTTCAGTATACTTCCGGCCTTCTCAGGGAAAGGACAGGGAAACTTTCACGCACCCTTGAAACTTCGAGCATATCAACGGGGGCCGAACCAGTTCCCTCATCCTTGCCCATCATGACCACCACCTCGCCCATCGGGCCGGCGATGAGACTGTGCCCCCCGAGGATCAGTCCTTTCTCATCATCCCCGCAGGAGTTCGCGGCGGCGATATAGAGCTGATTCTCCATAGCCCGGATCCGGACGAGGTCTGTGAAGTGGCCGATACGCGCCTCAGGCCACTGTGCCGAAACCAGGACTATCCGGGCGCCCCCGAGACAGAGTTTCCTGGCCATCTCCGGAAACCGGAGGTCAAAACAGGTTAGAAGCCCCACTGTTACATCGTTCCAGGAAAATGTGACGGCTTTTTCCCCGGGGACGAAAAAATGATCCTCCCCCGCCAGAGGGAAGAGGTGGACCTTGGGGTAGGATCCCATCGGCTCCCCTTCTTCGTTTACAAAAACAAAAGAGTTGAGGATGCCTCCTTCCCCTTTTTCCGGGATGGACCCGGCAATCGCCAGAGACCGCCCGGCCGCCGTGGCGGACATCCATTCAATTACCCGGGGCGCCTCATCGGCCATGCCATCGAGGTCCTCGTAGTAAAAACCTGACGGAAACATCTCCGGAAGCAGGATTATGTCCCCGGACCCGGGGTCGGCCCTGTCAATAAGACGCTCCACCATCCCGATATTTTCCCTTATCCGGCCGGGTAGAATTTTCCACTGCAACAGGTGGATTTTGAAATAGCTGATAGTTCACCTCCAACCCGATCATTGGCCGGCAATTTTTTCCCTGCCGTCCGATCCACCACTGGCCCCCAACCCTTCCTTTTGCCGCGTATTTTAACACATAAATCTCGGGACCATCGCAGGATGCCGCCCCCTTGGTTATTTTTTTCAAACCCTTGATGGGGGATATGTGAATCTGTATAATGTACCTTTAAAGAAAACCCAGGCTGTTTTTAAGAAAAATTCGAGGGGAACCAATTTGATCGTCCAGTGTGACAAGTGCCGGACAAAGTATCGTGTCGCCGACGAAAAGGTAACAGGCAAGGGCGTAAGGGTCCGTTGCGCCAAGTGCGAACATATCTTTACGGTAAAGCCATCCGCCCCGCCCAAAGCCCCTGCTTCCACACCCACTCCGCTGGATTCGCCCGCACACGCGGCTCCGCCGGTAGATCAGACGCCACCTCCTCCATCCGAAGCAGCGACACCGTCGTTTGAGGATCCGACATTCTCCGATCGTCCGCCGGGTCGAACAGAGGATGTTTTTCCCCACACCGACCGACTTTCCATAACCGGATTAACCACATTCGACCCATCGGCCCCGGCATCCACCAACGGGGGTATGGATTGGGGCAACATCTCCATGGACGGCGCGGAAAGGCCTGACGTAGATCTGACGCCGGCCCCGGATCCCTCACCAGGACCTGATCCTTTGGGGCCCTCGGTCCAGTCATATTCACCGGAACCGGACTTTCCTCCTGAGCACCCTGAAACTGAGGCCACTAAGGTTGAGCTGCGCCATGTCGCCGCACGGCCCGTTAAAAAAAGAGGAAAGGGTCTTGTCTTTTTCCTGGTTCTCGTGCTCCTGGGGGCGGGTGGATATTTTGCCTATCCCAAGATAAGCCAGCTGATAGGGCGGGTAACAGGGCGAATTCCAGCGGCAAAAAAAGGCGCCCTGACCGTTAAGGATTCCCGGTTCGGTTCCATCAAGCGGTCCGACGGCATCATCCTTGTCACCGTCCGGGGCGTGGTCATGAACAACACCGGCAAAAAACAGGGAATGATAAGGATCACAGGGGAATTCAAGGGGGCGGACGGAGAAATCCTCGCCACAACGGCCTCGTTTTGCGGCAACACCTTTTCCGATGAGGATCTTAACCTGATGCCCATGGGGAAGATCCGCGCAGCGCTGCAAAACGAACTGGGCCAAAGCCTGAACAACTCAGCCGTTGCGCCTGGAAAATCGGTGCCTTTTCTGTTGATCCTGGAAAGCCCGGCTATCGGGAAGATTAAGGAGGTTACCTTCAAGGTTGAGAACGGACTGGGCAACGACGGAGGATAGCAGCCTCAGCTATCGGGCATCTTCCTCCCAGTCCGTACCTTCCAGAACCTGTTGGCCTCTCTCAAAATCATCCAGCTCCACGTAGAGAAAGAACCTTCTGGCCCTTCCGGCCTTATCGTCACCTGCAAAATGGGTTCTGACTTCAATTCTGCACTGAACCTCTTCAGCGTCCAGGTGGCGCTTAGCAAGATTGATCTCAGATTCATCGGAAGTAGCGACAAGAAGCTTCCACCGTTCATCCTTCATCATCGAGCACCTCCCTAGAAGTACCTCCTCACCTCGAAACGGAAGAGATCCACAGGTTCTCCAGGCCCGATACCTGCCTTCCGCATGGCAATATTCACCTGCTCTTCAGCAGTGTCAATACCCGGAAGGTCCGGCAGGAGAACCCCCGCCTTTCCTCTGCTTCGAACGATTACCCCATATTTTTTGGGGTCGAGGTCCGACATGTTCCCGATGGGCTCAGGTGACGTGAGAACGTCCACGGAGATGACAATCTGGTCCAGTTCATCGGGAGTCACCGGCGGAAAACGGGGATCTCTCGTAGCGGCGCTGACAGCGTTCTCAATGACCTCCTCAGCGACGCTGGCGGTGACAGGCTGGAGGGTTCCAATACACCCTCTCAACCGGCCGGACTTCTTGATGCTTACAAAAACACCAGCCCTGCCCTGGACCTCAAAGTCATCAGGAGGGGCGGGCTTTTCCCCCTTTTTGATATATGTCTCGATGGTTTTCCCGGCGAGGCCCACCAGGGTCCGAATGTCTTTTTCCTCATTCACCGACATTACGTCCTCCTGCGGGTTACATAGCCGGTGAGGCTTTCGAGGGAATCCCGGATGGGACCCCCAGGGAAGTTTATCAATTCCTCGACAGCTCTTTGCGAGTAATCCTCGGCAATACCCTGTGCCCTGTCAATTATACCTCGATTATCCATCAGGGAGAGTATCCGGTGAAAATCATCCGGGTCGGGGCTTTCCTTGAGAAAAAACTCCGCAGTCTTTTTCCTGGCTTCACCCTCCAGGGTCTCCATAAGCAGGATCGCCGGAAGTGTTACCTTGCCCTCCAGGAAGTCCTTCCCGATGGCCTTCCCAAGATCCCCCAACTCGGCCGTATAGTCCAGGAGATCGTCAACAATCTGAAAACTGAACCCGAGGTGTGTCCCGAAAAGACGAAGGGACTGAATATCATCATCCTCAAAGCCGGCCAGAATGCCGGCCGAGGCACAGGTGGCCGAGATAAGACTGGCGGTCTTGCCCTCTATAACCTGAAAGTATTCTTCCACGTTCGTCGCGGGGGAGAATGATCGGAGCAGTTGAAGAACCTCGCCTCGCGCCATGGCAGTGGTCGCCGTTGATATTTCCCTCAGGATACTTATGTGCCCGATCTCGGACAGGAGGGAAAATGCACGGGAATAGAGGTAATCCCCGGACAGGACACTGGGCTCCGCACCCCACAACTGGTAGGCAACCCGGTTGCCCCGCCGCATATCCGAGTGGTCCACGACATCGTCGTGAAGCAGAGTGGCCGTGTGGATGAACTCAACCGAAACGGCCAAGCGGAAGATATCCTCCTCGGATGCCCGATCGGTAAATGAAGAAATGAGGATAGCGAGGAGGGGTCGGAAACGTTTCCCTCCGCTATCCAGCAGGTGTCCGAAGATCCGGTCAATGACGCCGATGTCCGTCCTGAGGAAGCGGCGGAAATAGTCATCCAGCAGTTCGTATCGATGGTTAACCGGCTCCTTGATGGCGTCAAGGGAAACCCGCCGCAGATCGCTTTCGACCATTATCTACTCCTCGGATCCCGCCTGCAACTCTTCGCCCATCAGGTAAGCCTGCATGGCCAGGGAGGCCTTCCTGCCGTCACCCATGGCCAGGATGACCGTGGCCGCTCCCCGGACAATGTCTCCGCCGGCATAGACGCCGGGCAGACTTGTGGCCCCCGTCTCTTCATCCACCTCCACATACCCCCATCTGTTGAGTTTCAAGCCGGGCGTGGATTTGGTGAGAAGGGGATTGGCCCCCGTTCCCACGGCCACGATGACGATGTCCGCATCAAAAACGTACTCGGAACCCTTGATGGGAACGGGCCGGCGGCGTCCGGATTCATCCGGTTCCCCGAGTTCCATACGAATACACTCCATCCCCGCCACCGCGCCCTCATCGTTACCAATTATTCGAACCGGGTTGGTCAGAAGATGGAACTCGATTCCCTCCTCCTGGGCATGGTGGATCTCCTCGGCTCTGGCGGGCATCTCCTTCATGGAACGCCTGTAGACGATATTTACTTCGGCTCCGATCCTCAGGGCGGTCCGGGCTGAATCCATGGCCACGTTGCCCCCACCGATTACAGCGACTCTCCTGGCCTTCTTGAGAGGGGTGTCATTCTTGGGAAACTGGTAGGCGCCCATGAGATTGGACCGGGTCAGGTATTCATTTGCGGAGTATACCCCGTTAAGGTTTTCACCCGGGATTTCCATGAAACGGGGGAGTCCGGCACCGACCCCGAGAAAAACGGCATCGAATCCATGTTCCTCCATTAATTCCCGGATGGTGAAGGTTTTACCTACCACAACGTTGGTCTCTATCTTCACGCCCAGGGCTTCCAGATTGCTGATCTCGGCCTCGACGATCCCATTGGGTAGACGGAACTCGGGGATTCCATAGACAAGGACACCGCCCGGTTTATGAAGCGCTTCAAAGATGGTGACCTCATGGCCCTTGGATATCAGGTCGCCGGCAACGGTAAGGCCCGCCGGGCCGGCACCGACGATGGCCACCTTTTTCCCCGTTGGGGGTGGAAATTTCGGGGCTTCGGGTGTCTTCCCTGTCTCCTCGGCCCGGTCCCAATCAGCGGCGAAGCGTTCCAGACGCCCGATGGCTACCGGTTCATCCTTGACGCCTACAACACACAGGATCTCGCACTGGTCCTCCTGCGGGCAAACCCGGCCGCACACCGCCGGGAGGGCGTTGCTTTCCTTGAGAACCCTGATGGCACGGGAGAAGTCACCCTCTTCAATGCCATGGATAAACCCTGGAATATCGATGCCGACCGGGCATCCGGCTACACATCTCGGCTTCTTGCACTGGATGCAGCGTTTTGCTTCCAACATGGCCGTTTCCGGCGAAAATCCCAATGGGACCTCGGAAAAGTTTTTTCTTCGTACCTCCGGCGCCTGTTCCGGCATTCCCTGACGCGGTATTTTCTCTTTTTTTTCAGCCATGACCGTCCTTTTTTATTTACTCATATAGATGAAAGACTCGACTGCCTCGCGTTCCTCAGGCAGGTACATTCTCTGCCTGAGCTTCAGCTCGGCGAAGTCAACCTGGTGCCCGTCAAAATCAGGACCATCCACGCACACGAACCTGGTCTTGCCGCCCACCGTCACCCGGCAGGCACCACACATTCCGGTTCCGTCCACCATGATAGGGTTGAGGCTGACCACGGTTTTAAGGCCATAGGGTTTGGTCAACCTGCACACGTTCTCCATCATGGGGACCGGCCCGATGGCCACCACCAGTTCGATTGGTTCACCCTTCCGGATAAGATCCTCCAGGACGTTGGTGACGAACCCCTTCTGCCCATAGCTGCCGTCATCGGTGCATATCAGGACCTCCGCACTGGCCTTCCTCATCTCGTCTTCCATGATAAGGAGCTCACGGGTCCTGGCGCCAAGGATGGAAACCACCCTCGCACCGGCTGCAGTGAACCCGCCGGCGATGGGGTGGATGGGCGCTATCCCGATCCCGCCGCCAATGCATATAACCAGGCCCAACTTTTCAATATGGCTTGGAATCCCAAGGGGCCCGACAACGTCGTCGATGGCGTCCCCCGCAGTAAGGCTGCCTAACATCATGGTTGTCTTGCCTACCTCCTGAAAGACAAGGGTTATGGTCCCCGCGGCCGGATCGGAATCGGCGACAGTCAGGGGAATTCTTTCTCCACCTTCACCGTACCTTAGAATAACGAACTGACCCGGCAGTGTTTTTTTCGCAATATACGACGCCTCGACAACCATGGAGTGAACGTCATGCGACAGTTGCATTTTCTCCGTGATCTTATACACCCTTGATGTTCTCCTCCCTGCTATCCTGTTATTTCAGGTTCATCCCCGGGTAGGCGCAGCTACCGTTTAAGGGGTGCCCAAATCAATGAATTGCAACGCAAGTCGTTGATTTATAAGGAAAGTGAAAATGACACTTTTCGCTTTCCGTTAAGTAAAAAGCCATTCATGGACTTTTTACGACCCTGCCAAGACTAACACGATTTTTCTCCCGGTGCGACCCCTGGGTTGCCAACTTTGTTGACGTTCTCCACTGTACCGTGCTACCTCCTCTTTCATGAAAATAATTTCCGCAGCATTGCTGGACCAGGCACATAATCCCGGTCAGATACCATCGCCGCCATACCCTCAGGTGGCCGTTTTCGGAAGATCCAACGTCGGCAAGTCGTCCCTTCTGGCCAAAATGATGCGCCGGCGCAAGCTTGTAAAGGTCAGCTCTACCCCGGGCAAGACCAGGGCAATCTATTATTATCTCGTTAACGATGCACTTCTTCTGGTGGATCTTCCGGGCTACGGTTTTTCCAAAGCCCCCAGAGGTGTCGCCAATCAGTGGCGGTCCCTGGTGGAAGCCTACCTTGACAAAGAGCCGGGCCCGAAACTCGCCCTGCATCTCATTGATATCAGGCATTCTCCTACGAAGGACGACATTTCCGTTCACCGGATACTCGCCGGCAGGTACATCCCCAGCATAACCGTGGCAACGAAAGCTGACAAGCTCTCCAGGTCCGGCGTTATCCGCGCCACCAACGTTATCGGCAGGGAACTGGGGGAACCCGTTGAACTCATCGTACCCGCATCTGCCAAGGACGCATCCATTTCCGCTGACCCCCTCTGGGACCGGATACTCGCGGAAACAGGCATAACCCCCTGAACAAGGATGACTTCGTAAAAAGTCATAAGTGGACTTTTTACGACCCTGCCGACATGGGAGTGCCGCCGGGAAATCAGTGAACGACTGCAGTGGTGGTGGTGCGGTGATAGGAACGAGGTTTATGGCAGCCGACCATGCATTTCCCGCCATCTTGCAGGGGAGTGAAGTTAAGGGAGTAGATGGAAACACCGTTACTCGAATAATTGCTGATCAGATTGTAATCCTGGGTGGAACCGTGGGGGTCATGGCACATGGAACATGACCGGGACTTGCCTCTTTTCACAATGCCGTAATTATTCGGCACCAACGCCCCCCTGACGTGAACATTATGAAGATTTTTATTCCCGTCTCTAAAACCGGTGGATTCGGCCTTCCCTGTTACCAGCGACGCATCGTGACAGTCGAAGCAAAGAGTGTACATCTTCTCGGAATATCCTTTCGGATACCGCTTGGTGGAGTACTCGTCCTTCAACAGGTTGGGCCGGTTCCCAGCGTGGGGAAGATGACAGTCGGTGCAGTCTCCATCGGCAACAGCCGTGTGAACAACACTGTCCCTCGAATCCGGAACATCGTGGCACTCCTCGCACAATGCCGGGACAGCCTCAACCAGCAGGGGCCGGTTTTTCGAAGCATGGGGATCGTGACAGTCTGTACAGACCCCATCGGAAACAGCCCCGTGGACATAGGAACCATCCGCGATCCCATCATGACACTCCAGACACAGGTCGGGGGGCGACTCATCAAGAAGCGCCTTTTTCTCTGCGCTGTGTGGATTGTGGCAGGCCATGCACCCCTCATCCTCGATAATGGGGTGGACCTCGCCGTCAAGGGACGGTTCATCATGGCACTGTGCGCACAGGGCCGGTGGTTTTTCCACCAGAAGGTGGTCATTTTTTGATGAGTGGGGATTATGGCAGTCCGTACAGCCACCGTTCGTTGCCGCCTCGTGGACAACCGGGCCGGCCAGTTTGTCATCATGACACCCCAGGCAGAGGTTCTCCGGTGACTCCACGAGCAGATTTTTGTTGATGGAACTGTGGGGATCGTGACATGCCAGGCACCCTTCAGCCTCAATTATAGGATGGACCTTGCCGTTTTCAGCTGGATCATCGTGGCACTGCAGGCAGAGGGCTTCTCCTTTCTCAACCAGAACGAGCCTTCCGTCCGCGCCATGCTCCTCGTGACACACTGAACAGTCCTCCTCGCCGAAGGGAGGATGTATAACCTTCCTGGATTGGGCAGTCGACATCCATTCGGAATGGCACTTCGAGCAAGCCTCCTGGGCTATTGCCCCGGAGGCCATCACCGTGGTTGCCAGGAGGACCAACACCGGAAAAAAGAAATATCTGATATGACGCATCGGATTTTTCATCATGCTTTTTCTCAAGAAGCCTTCTCTATCAAAGGGTATTCAATGAGTCAAGGTATATATTTATACCCGGAACAACTTCTATCCACACTCAGATGCCACATCCGAAAAACGGTTCGGATGTGGCAGGCACCGCTTGACAGAATCTCCCGGCTTGTAATAAATGATTTACCGGACTCCCGGCAGGGACATGATGATGAAAGGCTGGAAGACCATATGATCAAGCTGCTGCTCGTGGATGATGTGGAGCTTTTTCTGGAGCTTGAACGGAGTTTTTTGTCGAGGGAAATCTTCGAAATAGCTACGGCCCGTTCCGGCCGGGAGGCCTTGGAAAAAGTCCGCCGTGTCAGACCTGACCTCGTCCTCCTCGACCTCTTCATGCCGGAAATAGATGGTGCCGAAGTCTGCCGCAGCCTCAAGGCCGACCCTGATACGAGGAATATCCCGGTTATCATGACTACTTCCGAACCTCAGGAGGAGCCTGATGTCAGGAAACGGTGTTTTGAAGCGGGATGCGACGATTTCATCCCAAAACCACTCCGCAGGGAAGAATTGCTGAAAGTCATTGGAGACGCGCTTCAATTGACCAAAAGAAGGGAACCCCGGGTGAAGGCTCACCTCAGGTGCGCCGTCACCCGATCAGGGGAAACCACCGATACCTGGATACACACCCTCGCCGTCAGGGGAGCCTCGGTGCAGTTTCCGCTTCCCCTTAGGGTCGGGGAAGAAATTGACCTGCTGTTCAGCCTGCCCATGGATGCGGCTCGGATTGAAACAAGGGCGGTGGTCAGATGGGTTGGACGGGCCGCTAAAAACGGCCCCCCAGGCGTAGGAGTTGAGTTCCTCACCATTGCCACCGGCGACAGGGAGAGGATAAACACGTACGTCGCGGAAAAGTTAAAGCTGCTGGAGCAGTAAAAAATGCCCGTTAATCAGGACATCGAAAAACGGGCCGGTTCGAACCGGCCCCAAACTTCAACAACTGGAGCAGCATTTGCACAGCCCCCTGCTTTTTTTTGAGACCTTAACCAGCTTCATTACGTTCACCTCCTTTCGGGTCGGTGTGTCAGGATCTTCAGGCCGGCGGGATTTTTCGACAGCCTCACAAGTTCATATTACTACATAATCATGATTTTCTCCAGTTAACTCCCCTTGCCATGCATTGGACGATATCCGGCCCTGAAGATTCTCCGGTCATCACCTCCGCCCGAAAGCGGCAGCCGCCGCCGCACTGTTCCAACTGATCGCACCCGCACTGCAGGCTGGAGAGCGGCCGATGGTCTATTTTCATCCAAACGTTGGAAAGTCCCTCACGCACATGACCCACGGCAGTCTCTTTGTAAAAACCGCACTTAGCCACCATTCCATCGGGAAAGACCGTCATAAGGTGGGACCCACAGGCGAGCCCGTCGGCGGCCCCATGGTATCCCCCTCCGAACCCGAAGCGAAGGTTTTTGGCCATGGCATCGAGAAGGGATGGGTCTTTTTCTTCACCGCCATCCCATCTTCCGGCGCGGCATGGGACGTCGATGTTCCACTCACAGACACCCATGCCGGTGATAAACTGCGAGAGCTTTTCGAACTCGGTGAGGTTGCCGCGGTAGACCATGGTGGCCACGGCAACGGGAATCCCCTCACCCAGGAGGGCCTCAATACCCGAAACCGCACGCCTGAATGACCCGGCGCCCCTCAACCGGTCATGCCCCCTGTCCATGCCGTCCAGGGAGATCTGTACCTGGTCGAACACTCCAAGATTACCGGCCATCGCCGGGTTTATCCTTTCCCCGTGGGTTAGAAGAACAGTCCTCAGCAGCCTCCCTTCCAGCAATTCGAGGATTTCCTCCATCATGGGGCTGCAAAGAGGTTCCCCACCGGATACCATGACCTTCAATCCCTGTATGGACTCGAACTCATCGAGGATATTCCCTATCTCCCCGGTGGACATGTCCACCGGAGACGCCGGGCCCAGGTAGCAGTGACGGCATGCCTTGTCGCATCGGCCGGTAACCTGAAGTTCCAGGTATCTTAAGGACGGGTGGAGGGAAGACCCTGTCACCCAAGGCGCGGTACGCCTTCCTTCAGTCTGAACAAGGTCCTCCTCTTTCAGGAGTGCCGCCGCCTCATCGTCCCTCAAGCGTCCCTCGGACATCGCCATGATGCGGTTGAAGGCCTCCCGGCTCAGGAGATAGATCTCATCTGTTTTTGAGTCATAAAGCGCCGGTTCCTCGAGGTTCTTCAGGAAACAGCCGTCTTTGAGATATACACGGGCCATACAGGCACGTTTAATATTTTTTACGAAAAACTTCACCATAATAATAATAACGCCGGCACACCATCCTCATTGAAAGCTTGCGTGACACAGTCAAGGCGTTTAAGGTTGAAACATGATGACTTCGCCAAAAGCCATTCATGGACTTTTTACGACCCCATCACACAGGCAAGGAGCTTTCGATTTCCACCATTCAAGGTAGAACCACCGGCCTGAAACCGGATCAGGTCCGCCGCATTGAACGGTTGGGCCGCATGAAGCCGGCGACCGAAGAGGTTGTCCCCGTCGAGACGGCCCGCCGACTCTCTGCATTGTCTAGAGAAATCAAAAGACAGCTGGGTCTTCTCATCGATCGACGCGGTTCGGTCAGCTTCATTCTGGTCGGCGACAGGAAAGGCATCTACATCCCTGATCTCACCAGGTATCGATTCAGCCCCGGACACCTGAGGGGACTGCGCCTTATCCACACCCATCTGGAACCGGTGGGCCTCTCCCGGGAGGACCTGACCGACCTGACCCTGGTGCGACTGGATCTGATCGTCGCCATCGAGGTCACCCCCGCAGGCATCCCCGCCACAACCCACATGGGTTATCTGGTGGAATCAGAATCCTCCCGCTGGACGGTGGAGACGTATCCCGGGCCCCACGCCCTTCCCAGGGACCCCCTCGTTCTTATTGCCCTGGCGGAAGAGGACCTCCGAAAGCATATTACCGGCAGGATCACCGATGGGACGTCAAGGGCGGTTCTGATTGCCTGGACCGGCTCTTCGGCCTCCAGGGCCGAAGAATCCATGGATGAGCTCAGAGAACTGGCGAGAACCGCCGGCATTGAGGTTACTCAGGCTGTGATCCAGCCCAGATCGAAACCCGATCCCCGTTATGTTATCGGTCGGGGAAAGCTTCACAACGTAGCTGTCCTGGCCCTGGATGACGGGGCAGACACCCTGGTTTTCAACGGTGAGCTGTCCCCCTCTCAGCTAAGGGCTATTGCCGACATAACAGAGTTGAAAGTGATCGACAGAACCATGCTTATTCTGGACATCTTCGCCCAGCACGCGCGGTCCCGTGGGGGCAAAATACAGGTGGAACTGGCTCAGTTGAGATACCTTCTTCCACGCCTTACAGGGAAGGGCACAGCCCTGTCGCGGCTGGCGGGTGGCATCGGGACACGCGGGCCCGGCGAGACCAAGCTGGAGATCGACAGGCGGCGCATAAGACAACGGATATCGAAACTACAGATCAGCCTTGCGCGGCTCCAGAAGAACCGCCAGGTCAGTAGAAGCCGGAGAGGCAGGGAGGAGGTCCCCATCGTCTCCATCGTGGGCTATACAAACGTGGGAAAAAGCACCCTTCTCAACACACTTACCCGAAGCTCCGAGATCACCGAGGACAAGCTGTTTGCGACCCTGGATCCTGTCAGCAGGAGGCTGTCCTTTTCCCACGGAAAGGTCTGTATCCTGACCGATACCGTCGGCCTGATTCATGATCTCCCCCCGGAGCTGGAACGCGCTTTCTCGGCCACTTTCGAAGAGATCAGGGATGCCGACCTGATCCTTCACCTGGTGGATGCTTCCCACCCCCAATGCGAGGAACAGATCCAGACGGTGGAAAGAACCCTGGAGGGCATGGAATTGGGCGCCATTCCCCGCCTCCTGGTTTTGAACAAATCCGACTTGGTTGACCCCGAGACCCTGGCCAATATGGAGAGACGCCATAGGACCATTTCGGTATGCGCCGTCAGCAGGGACACCTTACGGCCCCTGATGGAGGAGCTTGCCACAAGGACTACAGCAATCCGGAGGTCAATGGCCCAAAGGCCCAATCCCTGATACCGGCAGCCGGGGGAAGCTCACCGCTTCATCATTGCTTCGATGAAGACAGGACCTCCAGCGCCTTGCCGTTGGCATCTTGAAGCAGGGACATAAGAAATCTGTGGTTATGAAAACCACCGCTTTCATCCGACTCGGCATATCTCAGATTATTTTGAGCCTCCTCAAGTTTGGCCTTTAACCCTTTGTCATTAAGGCCCGTTATGGCCTTCCCGGCTGCGGCAACATTCTTCCCGGTGGTGGCATCGAGGGCCTGGAAGCTCGACTTCCATGCACCAATAGTTGTTTTGGCGGTGGCGCCGTCAATGGTTTCATGGCATTTGGTGCATGATGTAGAACTTTTTCCATTCGCATCCTTGACGGTAATACTTAATTTATGGCCATGGAACATGGCCGAGTTGCTGCCGTCCACACCGCTGTTATACATATGGCAATCGGTGCAGGTGACACCGGGCATCGTTTGCCGGACAGGCACCCCAATGCCCCCCTTACCGCTCAGGATATTGTAACTAAGGTGGTCGGTGTCGGGGAAACGCAGGTTGCCGTGACATTGCCCGCAAAGATCCGCCGTGTTCTTCATAATCACATATTTTCCGGTGGATGAGTTAAAGTATGAGCGGACAGCCGGGTTATGCGGATCGTGGCAGGCGACACAGGAAACGCCCGGCCACTCATCCGTGTGGGCGACTGTGGTATCTTTGGTGAACCTGCCGTCTTTTGTAGTGAAGAAATATTGCAACGCCTTCGCCTCGGTCATTCCGCCATTGGCCAGTACCGATGTGGGACCGTGGCAGGCAATGCAGTCCTCCGGATCATCCCCGTGGATCACATCTCCCGGGGTCTGTCCCACGCGCTCATCTGACAACTCACCGGCAACGTCGCTCTGAGTATGATTGTGCCGGCTCATGCTCCATCCATTATAGGTCCGGTGATCGGTATCCGCGATGTGAAGGGTGCCATGGCACTGTCCGCAGAGCTTGGCGGGCATTTTTATATGGACATACTTTCCAGTCTGGGAGTTAAACAACGCCAGGGCGGGCATGGCTGCCGACTGTCCGGCAAGTGTATAGTGACAGGTACTGCATGATACGTTGGGCCACTCATCCGTGTGGGCGGCTGTGGTATCTTTGGTGAACCTGCCGTCTTTTGTAGTGAAGAAGTATTGCAACGCCTCCTCCTCGGTCATTCCGCCATTGGCCAGTACCGATGTGGGGCCGTGGCAGGCAATGCAGTCCTCCGGATCATTTCCGTGGATCACATCTCCCGGGGTCTGTCCCGCGCGCTCATCGGACAACTCACCGGCGACATCCGACTGTGTCCGGGCATGGGGGCCGGCGGACCACTTGGCGTTAATGTCCCCGTGCCGTGAGGGGGGTGCAGCTGCCGACGCGTTGTTCAGGCTCAGGGAAAAAAAGATCCCTGCCATTGTCACCAATCCTGCGATAAGACCCTTCTTGAGCATTTTTACATCTCCTTTCATTAAACCCGGGAAAAAGCCTTTTCTGCCCTTTAACGTATCCACCTTTCATGAACGCTTATATCATTATACCGCAAAACTGCGTGATTATAATGCCGATCTTCACAAATGGTAATGTAATTCGTGGGTTGATGCAGAACTCAGGATACGGGCAGGTCGTCCGAAAACCGGATTTACGGGATTTGAATCGGAGCCGACGGTCTCTTACCTGTTGATCGGCAAGCCATTCCACGACTTGCCTTGAAAACTCTGTCTGGCGACCATCTCTTTCCTTATTGCCTGGACCATCTTCATCTTTCCCGGCCATCGGGGAGCAATGAGCATGTCGCCGGGCGCGTCAGCCAGGAGTCGATGGATCACGGTCCAGGGTGGAATGCCCTCCAGAAAATCGGCGACGATTGCAGGGTACTTCAGGAAATCAATGGGGGCGATCTCTCCGCGTCTGTATTCATCCTCCATACCGGCCCCCCGGATGACCTGAAGGTGGTGGATCTTGACACCTTCCACAGCATGTTCCGCCAGGAAGGCCGCCGTTGCCATCATCTCCTTTTTCCCCTCGCCCGGCAGACCCAGAATGACGTGGGCACAGACAGGGATATCCCGATCCCTTGCCAGGCCTCTTGCGGCGGCAAATGCTTCCACTCCATGCCCTCTCCCGATGCGGATCAGTGTCCTGTCCGAGGCCGACTGAAGACCGAGTTCCAGCCAGAGGAGCTTGCGGCCCTTCCAGGGCATCAGGACATCAAGAATCCCCTCGTCGACGCAGTCCGGCCTGGTGCCCACAAAGAGGCCGGCCACGCCGGGGAGACCGCAGATTTCGTCCACCATCTTTCTGAAAACAGGGAGGGGAGCGTAAGTCCCTGTCCCGGCCTGGATGTAAACGATGAAAGGGGCAGGCGGTTGTCCCTTCAATGCACGCATGATCTGCTCGACGGGGATTCCTCCACCCCTTGCGTGGGAGGGAACGAAGCTCTCCGGAACACAGAAGGAGCACCCTGCCCTACCGACGGTCCCATCACGATTGGGGCACCCGAAACCCGGATCCACCGGCACTTTCCTGATGGGAGCACCAAAGATCTCACGCAGGTAGGAAGCGAGGGAACGGTATAGAAAGGGCGATGGTTGACTCTTTTTTCGTGATCTGTTAGTCATCGGTTCCTGACATGATTGTAAAAAGTCCATTCGTGGCTTTTTACTCAACGGAAAGCGAAAAATGTCATTTTCACTTTCCTCACAAATCTTCGACTTGCGCTGCAAGTCATGATTTGGGCGCCCTCTCCGGGTGCATTGGTGACTTCTTGCGCAGTCATCAATTCCTGCGATTCAGTCCGGATACGTTTGCGCGCCATGTAGGGTGCGCCAGCCATGTGAAAGGGGCACATCATGGACATTAAGGACATCAAGAGCAAAACTGTAGCTCAGTTAAAGGAGATTGCCAAGGAGTTGGGTATTACCGGCATTTCGGGCATGAAGAAGGCCGACCTGATTTCCGCCATCGCTGGTGCCGGAGCACCTGCCGAAGATGCCGCCGTTGACGCCGCTGCAGAACCGACTGTTGAGGCGGCACCAGGGAATGCGGCCAGCGGGGAAACTGTCACGGAGAAGGCACCTGCCGCCGAAGCGATCCCCGAGGTGGTTTCCGAACCTGAGCCCGAACCCGAGCCTGAGCCGGAGCCCGCAGTCGCGGAGGCCAAGCCCGTAAAAACAACGGCGGAACCCAAAAAAAAATCCGGACCCTCTGTCAAATCCCAGTCCAAGGCCCAGAGGAAGCTTCTTGACAAACACGACATTCCGGCCCTCAAGAAGGAAAAAAGGACTTTGAAAGACCAGATAGCCCAGGCCGTGGAAGCTAAAGACATCGTCAGGGTCAGGGAACTGCGAAGCAGAAAGAAGGAACTTAAAAGAATATTGAACAGGGCATCCTGAAAAACAGGTTCAACGTTGATAGGGTCGCAAAAAGTCCATTTATGGCTTTTTGCAAAGTCATCAACGTTCCAGGTTCAAAGAAAAAGCCCTATGAATTTGGGCCTTTTTTATGCCCCCTCTTTTTTCACCGCTTCGGCTATAGCGTCCATAACACCCGGAGTCGACTGTTCAATCTTACTCCATGCGGGCAGCGGCGGCGGAT
>JAADHJ010000050.1 GCA_013151915.1 Deltaproteobacteria bacterium | reverse complement strand
CTCACCTTATCGGCGGAAACCAGGCTGGCCGCGAGACCGAAGGCTGAAAGATCAAGAAGAAGGGTCGCGGATTCGCGGACCCCCTGTCCGGGATCGGCGCTCCACCAGAGGGAAGCCAGCGACCAGAGAGCCAGAAAGAGAAGGGGCCACATCGGGCGAAGGGCCTCGGGCCGGTATTGACTCGGGGATGGTGGCTCAAGAAGCAAGAAGGAAAAGGCCCACAGCCAGCAGCGTCACCGCGAGGAGAAAACCCTGAAAGAAAGGATATGCCACCCCGGAGAAGTGTGGACGGACCGCAAGTACAAGGATAAAGAGCACTCCGGCCCACTTTCGTCCATGCGGCATTACACGATTCCCCATATCCGCCGGAAAAGAGGACGGCGGCCAAAAGCCGCCGTCCTCAATACAGTCTACCCTGTCGGCCTTCTAGTGATTATAGGTGTTCGGGGTAACCCCGGAGGGGGTTCCCGTCAATGTGTCGGCATACCGGTTAGTGGCATTAGCCGTAATGGTAAAGCCGGTGCCATCAGTGGCGTAACTGAAACCGCTCAATTTGGCATCCGCTTGATCAGAGGGCAGATTGGCGTTTACAAGTATGGCACTGCCCCAAGTCACGGCGGATGGATACTTGTTGGACGGGTCGTTGGCCGCATAAGCCGCCAGTGTGGACCTGATTACGTCCATGTTCGCCTTGGCCGTCCCGAAGATCGCCTTGTCCTTCAGGTTAAGGAAGTTGGGGATGGCGATGGCCGCCAGGATTCCAATGATCATGATCGCCACGACGATCATCAACTCGATCAGGGTAAAACCTTTTTCACCTTTTCTCATTTTCATCAACATTTCGCTTCCCTTCCTTTCTATAAATCGAGTGGGGTGGGCATGTATGTTTTCACCCGGAAGGGAGCAAGGGCTGTGCCAAGGGTTGCCGGAAAGGTTCAGACCGCCTGAAATAACCGCAACCATCTGAAATATAACAACATTTGATTACGACACGGGATATTTACAGGGAATTAGCCGGGGAATATAGTGACAATTTACGTCACCCGAAGTGACCGGGAGTGTCTGGAAATTCACTCCTCCGCCATGCCGTACTTTTTCAGGCGGTACCGGAGGGACCGGAAACTCACGCCCAGGAGCTCGGCCGCCCTGGTCCTGTTCCCTCCGGCCTGATTAAGAGCTTTCTCGATAATCTGTCTTTCGTACCGTTCCAGAAGGGTGTCAAGCTGGGCCGTTTCAGGCGACGGAACACCCGATGGCCGGACCATCCCGTCCATCCGCCCGACCTCCGGCGGCAGCAGGTCCGCACCGATGATATCCCCTGTGGCCAGAGCCACCCCGCGTTCGACGATGTTTTCGAGTTCACGTACGTTGCCCGGATAGCTGTAGGACATGAGGGCCTTCATGGCATCCTGGGAAAAAACGGGAACCTGCCTTCCCTGGCGGTCGCAAAGGGCTCTAAGAAAATGGTCGATGAGCAGGGGGATATCCTCCTTCCTGTCACTCAGGGGAGGAACCTCAATATGGATCACGTTCAACCTGTAGAACAGGTCTTCCCGGAAACGGCCCTCCCTTACTTCCTTTGCCAGATCCCGGTTGGTCGCCACAAGGATGCGCAGGTCCACCTTGACCGGGCGTGTATCCCCGACGGGGACAACCTCCCGCTCCTGAATGGCCCTGAGCAGTTTAACCTGAAAGGCGGAGGATGTCTCGGTGATCTCATCGAGAAACAGGGTTCCGCCTGCAGCTGTCGCAAAAAGACCTTTTCTGTCCGTATCCGCACCCGTAAAGGAGCCTTTCCTGTGCCCGAAGAGCTCGCTTTCCAGAAGGGTTTCCACCAGGGCGCCGCAGTTCACGGTTACGAAGAGCCCTTTTCTCTCCTTGCCGTGGTAATGAAGCGCCCGTGCGATAAGCTCCTTCCCAGTGCCGCTCTCCCCCGATATGACCACCGTGGTGTCCATATCGCTGACCCTCTCGATAATATCGAAAACCCTCCGCATGCACTCGCTTTTACCCACGATGCTCTCAAAACCGAAGCGTGCCTCAAGCAGTTTCTGGAGCTCGACGTTCTCTTCGGCAAGCCGCCGCCTCTCAATGGCCGCGCTGATCCTCGCCTTGATCTCCTCTATGCGGAACGGTTTCGTAATGTAATCCTCGGCTCCGAGCTTCATGGCCTCCACCGCTGAATCGGGGGAACTGTAGGCAGTGATCATGAGAACCGGCATATCCGGGTAAGCGCTCCGGGACTGGCGAAGGAAATCGAATCCGGACAGCCCCGGCATGTTGATATCGGTAATGGCCAAATCGAAGGGTCCTTCGATCTTCAGGGCATCCAGGGCATCTCCGGCCGAAGAGCAGCATTGGACCGAATAACCTTCCCTGCCCAGGAAGATCTCCAACATGTCGCGCATGCTCCTTTCATCATCGATAACCAGCACATGTCCCTTTTTCTTTTTGCTCATTCCGATCTCCATGGGGGAAGACTGATCCTGATGACCGTCCCGCCCCCTTCCCTGGATTGGACCTCGATACGGCCCTGGTGGACCTCAACCAGCTGGTAGACGATAGCAAGGCCGAGCCCCGACCCCCGCTCCTTGGTGGTTTTGAAAGGCTCGAACAACACGGGCAGAATATCCTCCGATATTCCCGATCCATCGTCCGACAGGAGCAGGATGGTTTCCAACCCCGATTTTCCTTCCTCCCGTTTCAGGGCAATCTCGATCCTGCCGGCTCCGGCAATGGAATCGACGGCGTTTTTCAGGAGGTTGATGAGGATCTGCCTGATCTGGGACGAATCCACAGAGAGGACCGCCGGGCCTGCCGGGAGGTCAAGATCGATATCCACCGAAGCCGATTCAGGACTGCTCTGGAAAAATCGTACCGTTTCCTCGATAATCGTTCGAAGATCAACATCCTGAAAGTGTGGGGTGGGCGGCCTGGCGTAGGTCAGAAAATCCCCGACCAGGTAGTCCAGGCGTCCCGTCTCCCTCAGAACGATGTCCATGAGCTTTCGATTTTCATCCTCGACATGGAGGGAATCCTTCAGGATCTGGATTGACCCGCTCATCGAGGCCAGGGGATTGCGCACCTCGTGGGCGATACTGGCCGCCATTTGTCCAAGAGCCGTCAATTTTTCGGCCTTTTTGAGCTTTTCCTCAAGATGTCTAAGCTCGGTGAGGTCCTGAAAGATTACCACAAATCCCATCTCCGGTTCCTTCAGGGGGGATATGGAAAGGCCCATGATACGGCTCTCCCCGCCTCGGGCCGTAAAGCTTCCTTCCCACCGGTCGAGCTGCCTGTCGGAGGCCCGCGCACAGAGCTCGTTCAGAGGTATGCTCCCGAAGGCATCCGGTGGCGGCGGAATTCCGGGTTTAATGCCGGTCGGCCCAAGAATTTCGTAGGCGGATGAATTCATGGATCGAATACCTCCCCGGCCGTCCAGAACGGCTATGCCGCTGTTGATACTCTCAAACACCACATCGGACAGGTGCTGCAGCTTCTCCAGGTCCGCCGCTTTTTCGGTGAGGGCCTCCTTGGCTATCGTATACCTTTTCGCCATCTGCTGGCCCAGAAAGCCCACAGCGTAGAATGCCGCAATATTCAGGCCGACCCGCCCCAGAAGATCCCATGGATTGGCTGCGGAAGATAAGGGCATCGACTGTGGAAGGGGCGGCGAAAGAACGCCATAGTACATGAGGCCTGCAGTCGCACTGTAGAGGATGGCGGAAAAAGAGGCCGTCCAGTAGCCTCCGGAGCGCAGGGCCAGGGAGGACCAGAGGATAGAGAAGATAAATAGAAACGGGAAGGGACTCTCGTACCCCCCTGTCAGATAGACTATCAGCGTATAGATGGCCAGGTCAACGGCAATCTGGGCCTTTGCCAAACGACGGCCGTCGCGGACCTGGTTGAATATGCCGGCGAAGAGGATCGTCAGCAGATAGACGGCGACAACAACCAGGTAGACGGCGTAGATGGGCGCGAAGAAAAAAGTCTGGCTGCCCTTGACCTGCATGGCCACCGTCGCCACGAGAAAGAGCGTAACGGTGGCTATCCTGAAGATCATGAGGACCTTAAGGAGCAGCCGCAGTTCGGTCTGAAATGGATTTGGAGAGGGATCAGCCCCTGGGGCCATCTGTCCTGCTTACCCCAGAGCGGCCATTTTGAAGATGGGAAGATACATTGCGATGACCACGAACCCCACAACCCCTCCGAGAAAAACCATCATCAGGGGCTCCAAAAGAGAGGTCAGGGTTCCCACCGCGGTGTCAACCTCGTCATCGTAGAAATCGGCTATCTTGCCCAGCATGCTGTCAAGGGCTCCCGTGGCCTCTCCCACGCTGATCATCTGGACCACCATGGGCGGAAAAACGCCGGTTTCTTCCAAGGGTTCCGCGATGGTCTTGCCCTCACTGATGCTCTCACGGGTTCTGAAAACGGCCCTCTCGACAATTTTGTTACCCGAGGTCCTGGCACAGATTTCAAGGGCGTCCAGCAGAGGCACTCCGGAAGAGAGCATTGTCCCCAGCGTCCGGGTGAATTTGGCGACAGCGACCTTCCTGATGAGGGGTCCGAAGATCGGCATTCTGAGCATCATGCCGTCGATCCGGCGCATCCCTTCCTCGGTTTTATAGTATCTTTTCAGGATAATTCCGCCCACTATGACCAGGGCGACGAAGATCAGCATATTCCAGCTCGCTGCGAAGTTGCTCAGGTTGATCACCATCTGGGTAATATACGGCAATTCCCCCCCCAGCCCGGTAAACATGTCGGCAAATTTGGGAATTACGAAGATCATCAGCACTGCCACAACCGACACCGCGACACTGGCCGTAACAAGGGGATAGACCATGGCCGATTTAACCTTCTTTTTCAGCCCGATGGCTTTCTCCATGTAGGTGGCCAGACGCGACAGGATCGTGTCGAGGATACCTCCGGTCTCCCCGGCTTCCACCATGTTCACGTAGAGATCATCGAAAACCTTGGGGTGTTTGGAAAGAGCCTCCGCATAGGAGGCGCCGCCCTCCACATCGCTCTTGATCGTTTCCAGCGCCTTGCCCAGGGTCTTGTTGTCGCACTGTTCCGAGAGGATCTCGAGACACTGAACAAGGGGCAGCCCGGCATCGATCATGGTGGCGAACTGGCGGGTGAATATAACAACGTCCTTATCCTTGACCTTCTCCCCGAAGCCGGGGATGTTAATCTTGATCTCCTTTGGTTTGGCTTTAACCTTGGAGGGGGTCATTCCCTGCCTTCGGAGGGCGGTGTTGACGGCATCGGCAGTCTGAGCCTCCATCTCCCCCTTTTTAACGTCTCCCATTCTGGTTCGGGCTTCCCACTTGAAAACAGGCATCAATTACCTCCCTAATTAAGGGTGCGGGTCAGTCGGCCGCGGCTGTTCGGCAAACAGGCATAAACTACGCTCCCAGGCTCACCCCGGCCTGGATGAGCATCTGGCGCATCTCTTCAGGATGGGCAGTACGTCCCAGGGCCTCGTCCAAAGCAATGATTCCCTTCTGGTACAGATCCAGGAGAGACTGATTCATGGTCTGCATCCCGAATTTGGTTTGCCCGACCTGCATGCTCGAGTAGATCTGGTGGATCTTGTCCTCCCGGATAAGGTTCCGGATGGCGGCGTTGGGAACCATGATCTCCAGCCCCAGAATCCGGCCGCCGGTCTTTTTTGGGATGAGGGTCTGGGAGAGAACTCCCTCGAGGACAAAGGACAGCTGGGCCCGGATCTGTGGCTGTTGGTACGGGGGGAACACGTCGAGGATCCGGTTAATCGTCTGGACACAACTGTTGGTGTGAAGGGTGCCGAAAACCAGGTGGCCGGTCTCGGCGACTGTCAGCGCCGCCTCAATGGTCTCCAGGTCCCTCATCTCCCCGATGAGAACAATATCCGGGTCCTGGCGAAGAATGTATTTCAGGGCTTTTTTGAAGGACTCCGTATCCGCTCCCACCTCCCGCTGGTTTACCACACAGCTTTTGTGGGGATGTAGAAATTCGATAGGGTCCTCAACGGTAATAATATGCTCGTGGCGGGTGGAGTTGATGCGGTCGATGATGGCGGCGAGGGTAGTGGACTTTCCACTCCCGGTAGGCCCTGTGACCAGGATCAGGCCTTTCGGCTTCTTGGTCAGATTCTCCACGACTTTGGGAAGCCCAAGAAATTCAAAGGTCATGATCTCGAAGGGGATGGTTCTGATGGCAAGCCCAACCGACCCCCGCGTCTGGAACACGTTGGCCCTGAACCTCGACAGGCCCTTGATCCCGAAGGAAAAGTCCAGATCCTTGCTTTCCTCGAAGGTGTGTTTCTGGGCGTCGGTAAGCAGGCTATAGGCGATATTTTTTGTATCCGTTGGACCAAGGGCGGGCACGTTGAGGGGCCGTAGCTCTCCGTCTATTCGAAACTGTGGTGGGGTTCCGGGGGTAATGTGAAGATCGCTGGCGGTGTTCTCCACCATGAATTTCAGCATCTGATGGATGCCCGGCACCTCCTGGGCGTTATCCGACCCGGACCCGTCGTCCTGCTTCACATGGTCCATAATTTCAGTTTTCCTCCATCTCCCCGGGCCGACAGGCTGCATGGCCGGAAATCAATTTTGATGACTTCGTAAAAAGCCATAAACGGACTTTTTACGACCCAATCAATCTTAGTCTCCAAAGGTCACCCTGAGGACCTCCTCGATGGTGGTGACTCCTTCCTTGATCTTCGTAAGTCCGCTCCTCCTGAGGGTCAACATCCCGGCGCGGATCGCCGCGTCCTTGATCTCGAAGGTCGTTCCGCCCTTCAGGATAACATCCTTTATATCATCGTCCACGGCCATGACCTCGTAGAGGGCGATCCTTCCCTTGTACCCCGTCCCGCCACAGGCCGTACATCCCTCGCCCTTGTAACAGGTAATCCCCTTGGCCTCCCCGGGGGAGAACCCTATGTCAATCAGTGCCTTCTCCGGCACTTCGACCACCTGCTTGCAGGACTCGCAGACGCGGCGGGCAAGTCTCTGTGCCACTACCATAATGACGGACGAGGCAACCAAAAACGGTTCGATGCCCATGTTAAGGAGCCTGTTGATCGTAGATGGCGCGTCATTTGTGTGAAGGGTCGAGAGAACCATATGCCCCGTGAGGGCGGCCTTGATTCCTATCTCGGCGGTCTCGTAATCCCTGATCTCACCCACGAGAATGATGTCAGGGTCCTGCCGGAGGAAAGAGCGGAGGGCCGCAGCGAAATTCAGACCGATTTCGTCGTGCATCTGGACCTGATTGATCCCCATGAGGTTGAACTCGACGGGGTCCTCGGCCGTCATGATATTCACGTCCTCGGTATTGAGCTCAGCCAAAGCCGAATAGAGGGTGGTGGTTTTACCACTGCCGGTTGGACCGGTCACCAGAACCATACCGAACGGTTTGTGGATGGCCTCCTTGAAATGGGCAAGGGATCCCTCCTCGAAACCAAGCTTGGTCATGTCGAGCTGAAGGTTGGACTTGTCTAACAGCCGGAGAACGATCTTTTCCCCGAAAAGGGTGGGGAGAACGGAAACTCTGAAGTCGACCTCGGCTCTGCGCCCAAGCTTCATCTTGATCCGGCCGTCCTGGGGCAACCGTCTCTCCGCGATATCCAGCTTCGACATGATTTTTATCCTGGAAATCACCGCATTGCGAATCTTCAGCGGCAGGTTCATCATGGTCTTGCAGACACCATCGAGCCGGTAACGAATTCTCATGACTTTTTCATACGGTTCAACATGGACGTCGCTGACCTTCATCTTGTAGGCTTTGATCAGGAAGCCGTTTACCAGCTTGACGATGGGAGCATCCACCTCACCGGTCAGTATGTCCGGTTCGTCCTCAATAACCTCCACATCGTCAACAGCGCCCTGTACAAGGTTGTCGAACTCTTCAACGTCCAGAAGCGGCCCGGCCTCCATTTCCCCGTCGAATCCGCTGTAGTCCGCATCATCAAGGTTATAATCCGTTGAATCGATCTGGGCCTTCCCCGTCCCGAATCCGCTCGATTCATAGTACTTCATTATCGCATCCTCGATGGCCGTCTCGGAGGCGACCACCGGCTCGACGTTGTATCCGGTCATGAATTTGATATCATCGAGGGCAAAGACATTGGTCGGATCGGCCATGGCGAGGGTCAGTGTCCCACCGGTGCGGCTGATGGGAATCAACTGGTATTTTTTGGCCGTTTTCCCGGGAATAAGCTTGAGAATGCTGGGCTCGATCTCGAACTCGGCAAGATTAATGGAAGGCACCCCGTATTGCTTGCTCAGAAAAGCGACAACGTCAGCCTCGCTCAGGATATCAAGCTTGGCGAGGTTGTAGCCAAGCCTGCCACCGGATTTGCTCTGTTCCTCGAGAGCCTGTTTGAGCTGCTCCTCATCGATCAGTTTGGCCCTTACGAGCATCTCTCCCAGCCTGGCTGCAGACATTTAACTCCTCTCCTTATGGGTTTCCCGGGAAACCCGTTCTTCGCCCCATAGGCTATCTTCAGAACCGCAATTTTGTCAAGCTTATCCACGAACCGTCCCCGGGACGGCGGGCATGAATTCAGCGGTCCTGTCCCCATGCATCTTCACGGAAAGCACCCTGAAAAATGGCCGGGGAGAGGGAATGTCCCACCGGAAACCCGATAAGACCGAATTCACCCCTTTGAATTCCCTCGGTCACAGGGGAATTCCCTGTATGACGGATAGGGAAAAGGACCGTTTCGATCGCTCAACGTCCCTCCCGATCTGGGCCTTGAGCGTTTCCTGGTCCGGAAAGGGGTGCTCATCCCTGAGCCTCGCCAGAAAAAAGATGGTGATCTCCTTCCCATAGAGGTCCCCTTCCATTCCGGAGAGGTGGGCCTCGAAAGTTGTCGGCCCTGATCCGAAGGTGGGGCGTCTTCCGATATTGACGGCGGCGGGACCAATATTCCCCTCGCAGGAAAATCCGGCCGCGTAAACACCTCCGGACGGCAGAAGCACTTCCCCGCATTCCAGGTTGACGGTGGGATATCCGAGTTCAAGCCCTCTCCCCTCTCCCCGGTCCACCGACCCACGGATGAAGTGGGGTCTGCCAAGAAGGTTCCGGGCCAGGCCCACGTCTCCTCTGTTGAGGGCTCCCCGTATTCTCGTGCTGCTCACAGGAAAACCGCCATAAGTGTAGGCCGGGACTTTCGTCACCCCAAATCCCATCTCACTTCCCAGTTCGGCGAGCAGGTCCATATCGCCGGATCTGTCCCTGCCGAAGCGCCACCCTTCCCCCGCCACGACCTGCTCGGCGCCAAGGCCTTTAACCAGGACCTCCCTGGCGAACTCCTCCGGGGACCGGGAGGCGAGGTTTTTGTCAAAGGGAATAACCAGCGCTTCATCCACCCCCAACCCGGCGATAATTCTGAGGCGATCCTCCAGGGTCATGATGACACATGGAGCTTCCCGCGGCCTCAAACGCGAGGCGGGATGTATATCAAATGTGATAACCATACAGGGCAGACCCATCTCGATGGACCTGCTGATACCGGCCGAAAAAACCTCCTGATGCCCAACGTGAACCCCATCGAAGTTGCCAATGGCCGCCACACAACCCGGTGTTCTGTTCGCGATTGATTTCAGGCCGTCGAACCTTCTCCACCCACCCATCAGTTCCCACCCTCCGGGATTTCAAGATGGAGAATCGGCTTCCATCCGCCCGATACGGATTGATAGAAAGTCGCCGGAAGGCAACCGGAGCTTTGAACCAATTCGCGGGCCTGATCCAACTGCGAAAGATCAAGACGGATTGCGAGGCCGCAATCACTGCTTATTCTCCTGGGTTTCATGATCGTGCGGTGATTCAACCCTGCGTTCCCAAATACCTTCTCCGCGGTCAAGGTCAGATGGGTGGTGGGGAAAACCGTCAGCAACTCCCCCATCATGGAGTTCACCTGGGACTCATCCCCTGGCCCTCAGGAGATCCTTGACCCCCTGAACCAGCTCAATAATTTCGCCCTCGGTATTAAATATCCCGGTGCTGATCCTGACGGTGCCTTCCGGAAAGGTTCCAATGGTCCTGTGCGAATGTGGTGAACAGTGAAGCCCGACCCGTAGAATAATGCCCCTCGTCGTTTCCAGAAATGAGCCGACCTCGGCAGGATCCATTCCCTCCACATTAAAGGAGAGGACACCGACCCGTTTCATGGGGTCATGGGGACCGAACAGCGCGACGCCCCTGATGCCGGTCAGGCCGTCCATCAGGATATCCATGAGCCTGATCTCCTCCTCCCTGATTTTCTCCAACCCCCTGTCCGATAGGAATTTCAACGCTTTACCGAGGGCGACGATACCGGGAGTATTCGGCGTGCCGCTCTCGAACCTGTCGGGGAGGGATTCCGGCTGACGCGTCAGCTCCGACCGGCCCCCGGTACCTCCCTCCATGAGAGGGTCCAGGGAAACGCCGGGGGCAATGTACAGGAACCCGGTTCCCTGAGGCCCGTACAGGGACTTGTGCCCCGGCACGGCGAGAAGGTCAACACCATCCTCTTCCACATTTATAGGCAATACGCCCGCGGTTTGCGCAGCGTCAACCAGGATCAGAGGGCGATTCTCTCCCATGGCCCGGACAGCTCCGGCGACCTCCCTGACGGGTTGGATACTTCCGGTGACGTTGGAGGCCTCCGTAAGAACGATAAGACGCGTATTCGGGGAAATCATGTCCATGATCCCCGCAGCCTCCATGGTTCCTGCGGGGGACAATTCAAGACGTCGGACCTCAACACCTTTTTCATCGGCCGCGCGTTTAAGAGGCCGGGCCACGGAATTATGGTCCATGGAAGTGGTTACAACATGGTCTCCCTCTTTGAGAAGACCGGTAATGGCAAGGTTCAGCGCCGCCGTGGCGTTGGGGGTGAAGATCACCCGGGAACTGTCCGAGGCGCCGATGAACCGTGCCGCCTCCTCCCGTGCGTGAAATATTGCCCTCTCGCACTCCAGACCACTGGTAACGGCCCTGCCGGGGGTCCCAGCCAGATCCTCCATGGCCCGGAGCACCGCCTCGACAACGCACCTGGGTTTGGGCCATGTCGTCGCCGCGTTGTTAAGATAGATCGTACGCTTTTTCAATTCAGCCTCATGTTACTTCACCGTCCAGAGTCCAGAGTCCAGCGTCCGGAGTCCAGAGTCCAGGGTCCAGAGATCAACCAGCGGGGTCAGGACGTGGGTAACGGATAGTATGTCCTTGTCATCGCGCTTGTCCCGCCATCTTGTCCGTCGTAGTCTGGAAGACGAAGTCGGAAGCCCGCAGAGCAACGGCGTAAGCAGACCTCATGCGAAGCGATCCCGTCCAGGTTCATGAGATTGCCGCGCTCCTTTCAGTCGCTCGCAATGACATCCTTTTGGTCTCCGTGTCCCCGCGTACGTTTTTTCCTTCTCTGGACTCTGGACTCTGGACTGATTTTATCACGTTGGACATTGGACCTTACCCCCTTCGGACACACGGGATCCGGTGCGCCGAAGTGCCCGTACGTATGGAACGCAGCGCCCCTGCACCCACCAAGGCACCGGGGCAGGTCGTCACATGCACCACAAACAGACGGCAAAGCTGTAATGTCTCTCCGTATCCTCCGCCTGATGGGACTGTTCCAAATATTCTCAAGGGTTTTATCCACCAGGCTCCCCATCCTGACCGCAAGAGAGCTACATGGAAAAACCACCCCGTTGCCGTCAACGAAGACGGTGGAGTCGGCAGCCCCGCACCCCTGGGGTGCGGGGCCTTCTATTCCCAGGAGGGTGGATAGGATAAAATCGTGAATCCTGAGGCGCCGGCTCCCCAGGGCATCCGCCGATTTCCTCATGCGGTACAGGTCATTTTGTTCAAAGACCTCGAAATTGGGCGGATCGTCCCCTTTTCGGGCCGTGATATCATCCGCCGGACGGTTTGGCAAGGTAAGGCCGAACCCGGCAGCATGGACAAGTTCCAGGATGGCGGGAAACTCCGTCAGGTTTGCCCTCCCGGGAATCCAGCGTAAGGCCACCCTCCCCGGGGGCAGCGCCTTCGGAACCGTTTTTTCAGCCGCCTTCGCTTCTTCCAGCCCTGACACCGGAAATTCCCACATCGAGACCCCTGTCAGCGAAAAGGGGCGCGGGGCCGTTCTCCACCCCTCCAGAACCACCACCACCGAGGTATTTTCCCATGGAAGGCCCAGGGCATGGACCTCACCCGGATCGTCAACCTCCAGAACGAGGGAAAGGGGGCGGGCCTGACGGAGCGCGGCGAGATAAGGTCCTGGATCCGCCCCCGCCAGGCGCCAATGAATCCTCCATGGGAGATCGCAGGACATATCGTCAATCACCATTCCCGGCTCCCTTGACCCAGCAGTGCGGGTCCGGGTGGTCAAAATCCCCGGCGAGGGAGAAAGAACGGGCCGAACATCCCCCCAGACAGGATTCGTAGCTGGAACACCCATCGCATTTACCCTGAGGATTCTTGTACCTCATCTTCTCCAAAACAGGGGAATGAAACCAGATTTCATCGAAATCGTCCGACAGGATGTTCCCGATGACTATCGGGATGAAACCGCATGGGGTTATGTCGCCGTTGGGTTCCAGATGCAGACTCAGCTTTCCGCAGGTACTTCCCGGCACCGCGTTTTCCTGCGCGTACCCCGTCAGGGAAGCCATAATGGGGTCATCGAATGAGAGGGCGACATCGTCAACTTCCCCCTGTATCTCAAGGGCGTGCCGGTAGAACCTGCCCCACTCGTCCGGCGACAGGTCCAGTTCCCCCATGTTCACCAGCCCTGTACCCATACATTTGTAATTGTGGAGATAGAGGGTGGAGGCCCCAAGTTCGCGGCAGATTGGAATCATCCCCTCCCAGTCCTCCATGTTGCCCCGGTTGATCACGCACGAGACCGTGGTGCGCACCCCCGCCGACCTGAGATGCCTCAGGGCGGCTGCGGCTCTGTCGAAGCTCCCCTCCTGGTTTCTGAAACGGTCATGGACCTCCCTCCTGGGGCTGTCCATGCTGATTCCAACGCTGGAAAACCCTGTCGACGCGATCCTTGCGGCCGCCGCGGCATCCAGAAGGTATCCATTGCTGTTCATGGCAACCTTGAGACCCGCGGTAGACGCATGGGAAACCACTTCGAAAAGATTTGGGTAAAGCAGTGGCTCACCCCCGCCGAAGTTTACGTATACCACGCCCTTTTTCCGAAGCAGGTCCAAAACAGGCAGGATGCCCTCCAGTGAAAGGGAGGTTTGGGCCTGGTTCCTGCTGTAGCAATGCCTGCAGTTGAAATTGCACCTGTAGGAAAGGGACCAGTTGACCGTCAGGGGCGCCGAGAGGACGTCGCTATCTCTCTTCACATTCATGGATCAGTCCCCTGTTGATCATGTCGCTCAGAAATTCGTCCAGGTCTTCCTTTACGGTCTGCCTGTCGGCCGCGAAGATCTGCAGGAGAGAATCGAGGATGCCATTCCGATCGCGACTGCCGTCGCACAGCTTCCAGATCTCTCCACCTATAAGGTTAAGCTGGTGCATGACGCCATCGCTAAGAAGGGTGACCGTACCGACCGTGCCGGCTTCGCCGTCCTCCCCCTCCCTTTCCGGGTCCAGAAGTATCTCAAGGGCCTTCTCCTCACGATGGGTCTCAACCCTCCAGTTCACGGATGGATTTCGCATTAATTTACCCAATTTATGATAACCTCCCACTTTCATACCGCCCTTTCGTCCCCCGCGGCCGCCTTTCTCCTCTCTGGACTCCGGACTCTGGACTCTGGACTCTGGACTCTGGACTCTGGACTCTGGACTAGTCTATCACGTTGGACCTTGGGTTCCAGATACCTCGATACTACGCCCTCTCGCTCACTCATCGATGCGCCCCTACGCCCTTATTCATTCCCACCTCCCCTGATCCATAGAACCGGGCTATGGCGAGACAGAAGAACAGGCCCAGCAGCACCGCAGCCTTCCCGGCCGGCGTGGGCCCGGCCGATGTACTGGCGATGCCCCACTGATGAACGATCCCCCCACCCGTCAGCATGCCGAGCGTAACGACCGCCGCATCCACGGATCCCTCCCCGGAGAGAATAAGCTGCCGGAAGGGGCAGCCCCCCACCATGACGGAGCCGAGGCCCACCATACCCATGCTCAAAAAGTTCCAGAAATGGTCCGGATGGGAACCTGGCTGATCCAGCATCCCCAGATGAAACATCCCAAGTGCCAGGTTCAACCCCACAGCGGAGACCAGGAGCGCCAGAAGACCGCGCATAAGGCCCATGTCGCGGGCGAGGTACAGGTTGGAAAAACTCCCCGTCACACAAAACCGTGATCGTTGTGCCAGCGCCCCAATGACGACACCGGCCGCCAGGGACACAGCCAGGGGGGCGTGGCGTGCGCCGGGCCCTGTCACGCTCGATGCCAATGAACCCGGGAAAACGAAGGGGACGGCCAGCACGATGATGAAAAGTCCGGGAAGAAGGAGCCCCTGAAAGGGCACCCGTGAGGGAGACACACCTCCGAGATCAAGACCCGCCCGCAGAAAAAATACCCCTGCCCAGACGCCGGCCGCCAGCCCCAGAAAACCTGCCACTGCCGTCAGGTCTCCTGCGCCAAGGCGCAGCATCATCTTAATGGGACAACCCATGAAGACGGAGGAACCGACGATAAGAAATATCCCCATGACAAATCCAAGAAGGGGGATCTTTCCCGATCGGGAACGGAATTCCCTGCCGGCAAAGGCCATCATCAAAGACCCGCCGACGAATCCTACCAGTTCCGGCCTGAGGTAGGCCATGCGGGCGTCATCGTGAAGATGAAGGGCGCCGGCAAGATTTTCCATGAAACAGGAGATGCAGATTCCGGAGTTGGCCGGATTACCCCAAAAAGCGAGGGCAGCCCCCAAAAACCCCAGGCTGAGGCCGCTCAGGATAATGACCGGGGCATCGCCCCTGGGCCACCTCATTCGCACCCCCCCGCAATGCGCCGCCGGAGGAAATAAACCACTTTGAGCAGTTCCTTTTCATCGCCGGCGAGCCCCTCCTGCTTTTTCTTCTTTGACAAATTCGAGAAGGTCCGTTTGACAAGGCTCTTGATCCGTCCGCCAAGGTAAAGGGGCGAACCCTCATCGAGATAGTCGCCTTTCAGGCGGACGGCCCTTGCGTAATCCATCAAAGCCTCCCGATCATCGCCCATGTTTTCCTGGAATCGTGCTGACAGTGCCCAGACCTCGTGGCGTCCTGGGTACTGTTTCTGTAGTTCCGCAAGAACGGCGGCAGGATTCCCGTTGCCGTCGACAAGGAGTCTCGCCTCCTTTATGCCCCGGGCAAATGCCTGGGCCTCCCCAGGCAGAACAGGCCTTTCCACCGAACGGGCGATACCCTCCATGCCACCCGTACCCACCGCGGGTCCGGTGACAGCCTGAAATACCAGGGCGAGGGCGATGACAAGCATCCCCACCTCGGCCATTCTGCCGGAATATTTGCCGAAATCAGTTTCAGGCTTCATGCTTCAGGTTCCAAAGGGACCGTCCAGAGTCCAGAGGCCAGAGTCCAGAGGCCAGAGAAAAAACGGGACCAACGTGCAGCGAAGTCATCAACATTGGACATCTCAGTACGTCTGATATGGGGGCATATTGGCTTTCTTCGCCATTTCCCGCACCCGGTTGAAATCGGCATCCTCGATGGGCACAAAGCCGTCCACCTTCGCCGCTCGCAGCACCGAAAGCACCTCCCCGTCAATGGGGATTGTCGCCTCCCGGGTGAGGTTCAAAAGGGCCGACCTCACCGCCGCGACCACCTCGCCTGGAACCTTGGGAGCGACCCCGAAAACACAGTAGGGGATTGGATCGTTCTGAGCAATCACCCGCAGGTCCCCCTTGCCTATCTTGTTCTCCCGTTCCATGATCTCCATGTCCAGCATGGGAACGGCTGCCGCATCGTAGGCTCCCATCCAGACCCCGTAGATGACCTTTTCATGTTTGTAGGCCCCCCAGGGGATGGCGTAATACTCCAGATCCAGTTCGGGATCAATACCCGCCTCCAGCAGCATGTCGTACTGGGACAGGTAGCCGGTGGGAGCGAACATGGGACCGAACACCATCCTCTTACCCTTCAGATCCGCGAGCGTTTTGATGGGGCTGTCGGATCTTACGGCGATGCCCCCGGCGGAACGAAAGCCCATACTACCTCTCCGCTCCCCGACCAGGGGGATCAGGCCTTTCTCCGCCATCATTACGTACAGGAGAGAGTTGGTATGCGTGATATCCAGTTCTCCCTTCTCGAAGGCCTCCGGCACATCGTACGTGTTAAGATATACGGAGGTGAATTTTATCCCCGTGGTCTTGGAAAGATATTTCGTCAGCGGTTCGAAACGTTTTTTCGCCTCGTCAAGACCGTCGCATATCATGTAGCCGATGCGATAGACAGGTCCTGCCGACACGGTTTTCAGGGTATCGTCCTCCCTGCCGGCTCTCTGGCACGAGGGAAGAAACACCAGAAACCAGAGTACCCCGAAAGCTGTCAGAGAGCGGATTGTCCCGCCCGTCCATATCCTCATAACACATCCGCCTTTCTGAGCAGGTCCAGGGCCACCTTCCGGGCCCCTTCTCCCTTCCTGACCTTTTCCAGGCCCGGAAACATGTCCATCCCCGGTAATACCTTCGCAAGCCGGGACATATACCGGGGTACCAGGCTGAACTGGAGCTGTCTGGCCGCATCCTTTCCCATTACGAGAACAAAATCGGTTCCGGCCACCCGCAGGGAACCACCCACCTGGACCACGGCCTCATCGTCCCCCGGCCATTGGTCCTCTGGAACAAGGGCGATGGGTGCCTCATGATCGCGTATCCCGTTAAGACACCGGACCGTCCCATCGTGTCTTACCACTTTGACGTTTCTGGCCATCTGCTCTCCCATGTAGGCGGCCACCATATTTGCGGCAACCTCATTAAGCGTCCCCGCCGGACAGAGGAAGGTGATACTCCTGCCCGTATGAGCCGAGACGGGGGAAGGCCAGCCCAACAGGAGGCACAGGCCCAGGAATAGTCTTAAAAGAGCCACTTATACAGCCCCCCGGCGAAGCAT
Source organism: Deltaproteobacteria bacterium (assembly GCA_013151915.1). Taxonomy (NCBI): domain Bacteria; kingdom Pseudomonadati; phylum Myxococcota; class Myxococcia; species Deltaproteobacteria bacterium. The sequence goes on along the minus strand of JAADHJ010000050.1, from coordinate 45,861 downwards.
AACCCGACAAGACCGATCTGCACCGCATAGGGAAGGAAAGGGATCTCCTCTCTTCTGCTTATCCTGGCCGCCGCCACAAGGGAGAGGGCGATCCCTCCCACCATGACCATCCCGGTGATCCATCTTAAAACGGGTATGGACAGGATAAGTCCCGGCCTGGATAACAACTCCAGTTCCTCAATGGCAAGGTAGGACTGGATCCCCACCGGATCCGCCATCCCGAGGGGCAGGTAGCCCAGCTTAGCGTTGAGCTTGACCAATGCCAGCACCAGGTGTCCACTAAAGATAAGCGGGATCAGGATTGGAAGACAGGCGGCCGACAGCCCTCTGAGGGTGTCGGTCTCCTCCACAACGGCCTCATCCCCTTCCCCGTTTTCAGAGAGGGTCTCCCTAACCCGCGGGGCAATCCAGAACCTTATGGATGAGGACGCCTTCTCCGAATTCAACCAGGTTCCAAACGCCGCTCCCCCGGCTGAGACGGCCCGGGTCGCCTGAACTGATATGGAAGGCGCAAAGATGAGTAACGTCGGGAGCAGAAACCCGACCCAGACCAGATAGAGGACCCGCCCGGCGCCTGTGCCGACCACAGGGACGAGGGCGCTCGCCGGAAAGGCCAGGACGGACCCCAGCCCCGGCCAGAAACGGCTGTAGCTCAGGAGCAGAAACCCCAGAAGCACAGCTGCCAGGGCGGTTTCCGAGTAGCGGGGATATCTTTCCACCCATAGCGGCGCGAGGGGAGCCCGCAATGAAAGCTGAACGTTATCGTAGGGACAGGCTCGCAGGCAATTAAAACACCCCAGGCACCTTCCTGTTCCCTTCATGTCCCAGACCGAAAGGTTGACCGGGCAGGGGTGATGACGCAGGCGGAAGACCGAGCGGACCCTGCCCAGGGCCAATCTTATCCACACGTCGCTCCCCCTGACGCAGTCCTTGCTCTCGCAATCCTCGCAAATGCCCCTATTCCTGATGGTAACCTCCAGGGGAGCCATTCTGGAATAGAGGCCGAGCATTCCCCCGATCGGACACACGTATGAACAAAGGGACCTGCCGGAGAATACCAGGCCGAGGAGCACGGCGAGAAGACCCCATGCGGCCAGGTAAACAGCCGTGGCGCCGGGATAATGGTGCAAACGGAAAAGCCCCATAAGCAGCAAGGTGGCCAGCAGCAGGACGGCCTTGGAATAGTCATTCTTCAGGGGTCTGGGGAACGGTCTGGAAAGGCCCCATCTTGATGCAATTTCGTTGAGGAAACCAAGGGGGCAGACACCGCACCATAGCCTCCCGAAAAGGGGAACCAGGACCACAAGCCCCATCAGCCAAACCGCCCAGAAGAGTAGATTGCCGACATTTGTATACATGAGTGGATCCGGAACATCGATGCCGTCGATCCCCCAACGTCCCCAGGTGACCGCAACCATTCCCGCAAAGACCACCAGGAAGACGCCCCTGAGGACTGTCCAGAAAGCAATGCTCTTTAAAAAACGGGGGGAGATACCCGACATCATCTTCCTTTTAACTTTGATAGGGTCGTAAAAAATCCATCTATGGCTTTTTACTCCACGGAAAGCGAAAAATGTCATTTTCACTTTCCTCACAAATCTTCGATTTGAGCGCTCTTAAGTGGGCGCGTTGAAGACTTCTCGCGAAGTCATTAATGATACAGGTTGTAAGGTGGGACAATTTGGCCATCCTCGTCCCTGTAGAGGACCCGCTTTCCCGTAAGGGTCTCCAATGACCTTGCAGCCCACTCCCTCACAACCGCCTCGGGATCGTCGAGAGTTCGCCGGAGGGCCGGCACCGCACCGGCGTCCTCCAGGTTCCCCAGTGCCTGGGCGGCCTGCCGACGCACCGACCACCTTTCGTCGGAAAGGTCCTTCAGAAGGGGTTGGAGGGCCTGCGGATTCCCGATACGCCCCAGCGCCCAGACCGCGGCATCCCTGTTGATCCCCTCCACCTCCGTCAGCAGCGGTACGGCGGCCTGTTCCTTTATCTCGCCCAGGACCCGTATGGCCGCCCTACGCGCCTTCGGATCGTCCGACCGTTCAAGCATCTCAAGCACTTGGGGGCCGACGGATGGGCCCAGCCGAACCAGCGCTCGGACAGCGGCCTTCCTCAGGACCACATCGCCGGTAGCCAGGGAGCGGACCAGAAGCACGGTGACAGAGGGGTCGCCGATCTCTCCGAGGGCCCAAGCGACCGCGTACCGTCTCATGCCCTTCCGGCCAAGCGCTGTCTTCAGCGCCGGAAGGCTGTCCGTGGAACCGATATTCCCCAGGGCCGCCGCGCAGGCCTCGAAAAGATCCTGATCATCCGATGCCAACCCCTTGTACAGGTAGGGAATCACGACATTCCCGACGGACACCACCGACTTATATGCATCCAGGGACCTTTCCCGGGTCCGGTCCCCCATGGCCAGGACAAGCCTTTTGGCCGCTCCGCGGTCTCCATGGGCCGCGTTACGGGCCAGGGCGTCAACGCCCTCATCCCCGGCGGAACATGCGACCGTCAGAAAAGCGATGAGGACCAGAACTAAGGGTCTCATCATCACCACACCTTGTGGACAATGATATCGATGCCCTGGGTGATCTCCCCCTTATGAACCACTACCCCGGATGGATCGACGGTTCCCTCATCGTATCGCCCGTACAGGTCGCCAAGCTGTGGAGGTCCACCGAACCGATCCCGTGCCGCCAGATAGTAGGTGCCGCCATGCCGGACCTTCACAAGATACCGGCCATTCGGGCCGGTCTTCTCGCTTACGTACTTGGGACGCTCGGACATCTGAATATGGTCATAGACATGCACCCGTACACCCACCGCGGGATTGCCATCGGCATCGTAAACCGTGCCCTCGACCCCGGTATTTCCCTTGGCCTGCAGGGAGGGAAACGCTTTCTCATTAGCCACCTTGACGACAGCGGAAAAATTCAGGGTTAACGGCGTTCCGGCCTTCACCTCGAAGGAAACGGGCCGGCTTTTGTAATCACCTATCCTCACGGGCCCGGCGCTCTCTCCCGACTCCCTTTTCCTTACAACACCGACGTACCGCCCCGGGAAAAGGGCCAGGGAAAACGCGCCGTCCGGGCCCGTGGGCTCCGAGATAACCATGGCCGGCGCAAAGATATCCTCTCCCTCGCCATAGATATAGAGGCGCGCTTCGCTCAGGGGAACCGTCACAGTCCCGGAAACGGTGGACGGCTTGTCCTTCTCCTTTTCGGAACAGCCGGAAATGAGGAGAAGAACGACGGCCATCATAGCCATCAGGGGAATAACGGATATGAGCCGTCTAAAAATCCAGCGGTTCATAGAGACCCCTCCCGTATACTCCAACTGCCCTGAATCCTTTTTCCAACTCCAGGGCAAGTACTTCACGAACGACATGATGTTCCCTCCATGTATTGTCAAAGACACTGAGGCTGAAAGGGATCTTCACACCTGGGGTAAAAACACGGTCGCCGGAATCCCCTGTGGCCAGGCTTCGGCGAAACAGCACACGCCATTTCCCGTTTTTCCAGCCTGATACGGCGTGGACATCGGCCTCCTTGCCGGTGGGAGCCGTTATCAGAAAATAGGGGGCCGTGGGTATGCCGGATGACCAGTCCACCCCGTCGGCCGGCCCGTTTTCCCCTTCATTCCTGTTTACGGCAGGAATGATCTGGCCTTCGTCGCCCCGTTTTCCGTCGTGGTCAATAAGCATGTCATCTGCGGCTCCGAAGGGGGCTGTCACTCCGGCCCTCCATCTCCACAGGTCGAGGATCCCTTTCCCGGGATTTTTCATCTTCATTCGGATCTGCGTACCGCCATCGTAAACATCCACATCCACCATGTGGCACGTGTTCTGACACCGAAAACCCGAATCTCCGGGCTGCCCCCATAAAAAGGCGATCCCGTCATCCGCATCGGGGTTGACGGCCCAGCCGCCATCTCCCATTTCCCAGCTGCCTACACCTTCGTCCAGGGTAGGGTCTCTCCACTGGGCCAGGATGAAAATCTCCGAGGGCGAGTAAAGGGCCTGGAGGCGGACAGGCACCGGTTCGGACGAAGAAGGCCCATGATGGCATTGGGCGGTGGACCGATGGCTGGTCTCGCTGTCCAGGGCGACGACATCGGGCGGCTCGTGGACGTTTCCCATCCAGACCACGAAATCCAGGGGCACGGCCCTCGACCAGTCAGACACCGATGGCTCTCCATTAACGGGCATCGCAGCCAGTACACCTGTCTCAAAAGGGCTGGAACAGGATGAGCTCATCAGCGCCAGTCCAATCAGCGTAAAGAGATGGAAATATGTTTTCAAATCAGTCATTCGCCCCGGCTCGTTCACTTTCCCGTTTTTTCAACCACCTTCTCACTGTGACTGAACAGCAAGGTCCGTACCAACAGGACAGTCCGGGGTCCAACGGGAAAAAGAACGTTCAATGTTCAACGACCAGGGTTCTACGTTCAACGTCCGACTCACACCATCCGGTATTTGGCCATCTTATAGCGCAGGGTCGTCCTTTTAATGCCGAGTTCACGGGCCGTCCTGGTCTGGCTTCCCCCGTTCTTCTCGAGGGTTCTGACAAGGATCTGTCTTTCAATGGCCTCGACTATCTGCGTCAAGGTTCTTCCGCCGCCGGGCAGGCTTTCAACATCCCCTCCTCCCCTTAGCTCCTCCGGAAGGTCCCGCAGGGTAACGGCGTCCCCCTTGCAAAGGACCACGGCCCGTTCCATGACGTTTTCCAGCTCCCTGACGTTGCCTTTCCAGTCATAGGCCTTCAGAGCCACAATAGCCTCCGGCGCGATCCCGGAAAGCCTTTTGTTCATCTCGGAGTTGTACTTTCTAAGAAAGTGCTCGGCCAGCGACTCCACGTCCTCCTGTCGTTCCCGGAGGGCCGGCACCCTGATGTGGACCACGTTGAGGCGGTAGAATAGATCCTCCCTGAATCCCCCTTCATTGACCATTTCTCTCAGGTTCCTGTTGGTAGCCGCGACTATTCTGGCGTCGCTTCGAAGGACCCGCGTTCCTCCGACCCGCTCGAACTCATGGGACTGCAGGAACCACAGGAGCTTTACCTGGGCCGAGGGGTTCAGTTCCCCGATCTCATCGATAAAAAGGGTGCCGCCATCCGCAAGCTCGAACCTCCCCTTCCTGGCCGCGACGGCCCCGGAAAAAGCTCCCCTTTCATGGCCGAACAGTTCGCTCTCGAGAACGCCGTCGGCCAAGGCGCCGCAATTGACTACGACGAAAGGGCGGTCCTTTCGGCCGCTGTGGCTGTGAATGGCCCTGGCCACAAGCTCCTTGCCCGTCCCGCTCTCCCCCTCTATGAGGACGCTTGCCATGGAGGGAGCAACGCTCAGAGCCAGATCGATGACATCGCGCATCCTCTGCGACACGCCGATGATGCCCTTCAGATCGTATCGTCCGTGAATCTCGTCGAGGAGCATTTTTCTCTCGCTTACGAGCCGCTCATGCTCGAAGACCTTTCCAACCACTATCTTCAACTCATCCATCTGGAACGGTTTGGTAATATAATCGAAAGCTCCCAGCTTCATGGCCTCTATGGCGGATTCCACCGTAGCGTAGGCCGTGATCATGATAACCGGCAGGACCCGGTCCATGGTGCGTATCCTCTTTAAAAGCTCGATACCGTCCATTCCCGGCATATCAATGTCGGCGATAACGAGATGCCATTCCTCCCTCTCGATAAGACCCAGCGCTTCATCGCCACCGGGAACGGCGGCCGCGTAGTGTCCGACCTTCTCCATCACTTTCGTTAGAAGGCTCCTCATGCCCGGTTCATCATCCACGATAAGAATCTTCCTGCTCATTGATCGCTCCTCCGGGGGGTATTCTCCTTAGTCCTCACTCGCCGCCACCGCTGGAAGCCACAGCTCGAAGACACCGCCTTTTCCCTTCACGGCCCGTATCCAGCCGTCAGCCTCCTCAATCAGCTTCCTGCAGATGGACAGGCCGAGGCCGGTCCCTTCCCCTCTCTTCTTTGTAGTAAAGAATGGATCAAAAACCCTTTCGATGACCGCATTATCGATTCCCGGCCCCCCGTCGGCAAGCCGGACCAGGTGCCCATCCCTGTCCCTGTCCCGCATGGGGGAGATATCTATTGCAATCTCACCGTCGCTCCCCATTGCCTGGGACGAGTTCAGGCACAGATTTACAATGACCTGACGCAGCGCGTCCGGGTCAGCGTGAACCAGGGCATCCCCATCCCCCAGGGTGAGCCGCCAGTTGATTCTCCTGAAGGCCCGTTGCTCGGACAACTGGGATGTCAGGCCATGTATCAGCCCCTTCAGATCCACGGTTCCCTTTTCCCCGAGTCGGGGACGTGAAAAATCGAGGAGGCCGGCGATAATCCGCTTGCATCGTTTGGCCTCATCCAGGATTACCCCGGCGTACTCCCCGGACTGTTTTTCCCCCTCTGACTCCTCTTTGATCAGCTCCGCGTATCCGAGTATGACGCCGATGGGGTTATCCAGTTCGTGAGAGACCCCGGCGGAAAGCTGGCCAAGGGCCGCCAGTCTTTCGGACCGCATAAGCTGTGCCTGAAGATCCTTCATCCGTACGTTGGTGTTTTGAAGCTCCACGTTGGCCCTCTCAAGGTCCTCCTGCTGTTCCCTCAGGGAATCGACCATCCTGTTGAACTGTTCCGCCAGGTTCTCCATTTCATCGCCTGTTTGAAGGTCAATACGGTAATTCCTGTCGCCTCCGGCGATCCTCGCGGCGCTTTCGGAGAGGATTTTAAGGGGACTGGTAAGTGAACGCGATAAAAAGATGGACAGGAAGGATCCAATCCCCATGAGAAGCAGCGCACCCAGGAGCACCCCCTTTATCAGATTGGCCGTTTTGGTCTCGAGAGAGCCGTACCCGTAAATGTAGCGGACCGCTATGGGTCGGTTTCCTCCCTGGGTGTTGACCGGAGCGAGGACATCAAGGAGCCGCCGGCCGTGATAGCTGGTTTCGTTTCTCAGGTGTTTTTTTGATCGCACCACCCCGGCCACTGCAGCGCCGAGGCCGGCCTCCCAGGAACCTTCCAGACCGCGCACCAGGTCATCCGGAAGGGTGGAGAAAAGCGTCCTGCCGCTTTCGGTCAGAATCATGACCCCCAGAAGATCCTCGTTGTGGACCGTCAGAAGATCGATGGCCTCAGCAACCTGGGGTGTGACGGTTCCGTTGAACGCCCCCCCGAAGGTTCGAAGAACCTCCAGGGATGTGTACATTGCGTAGGCGGTATTCCTCTCCAGAAATTCCTTTTCCCACAGGCCGGAAGCAGTCCGCACGGTGATGGCGGCGGTCAGAAGGACGGACACCGCGGTGAGCATCATGGAGTAGAGGAGTATTCTGTTGGGCCAGTTAAGCTTAATCATCATCCGCGACCCCGCATGAACCATCGATGGGGAGGAAACGTCTGACAGCCGTTTTCAGCTCATCCACCGCCTTCGCCCGATCCCCCCTCGATGAAAGATGAACGGCGACAAATCCCCCGTCCCTGACGAGGACGACACAGCGATGTTTAACAAAGAGGGAAGCCGTTATGAAAAGAAGGAAAAACACGCATCCCACCCAGACTCCGGCCCGCGCCGGGTCCCTTACGATCTGGTAACCTACATAGGGGAGCCCTGAAGGGTCCGTCCCGTAGTCCGTCAGGTAGAGAGATAATCCATTGAACCTGAGGGGATGGTTCACCTTGATATCAGCCGTGGCGAGGATCGAGCCGTTCCGTGAGATGGCGGTTCCGGCACTCACCTGCTTTTCGGGAAATGCAGCGAATGCCACCGGTATCAGGGTGAGGCCGGAGTTTCCCATCTCCTCTCCCCCCACCACGGGAAACCGATCTCCGTTGCCCTTCACCCATATCGCCTTCAGGATCTTTCTTTCCGTGTCAAAGGAGAGGATCCGTATCCGGCCATCAAGACCGGGAAGTTTCAGATCATCATTTACATGGGTGGTGATCACCTTGCCCTTCCTGCCGGTTTTAATCTCCTTGATGCCGATTTTCAGGGCAACCGGGTTGGGAACTTTTCTGAAATCGATCACGCTCAGGCGAAACGGAAGCTGGGCCTCGGCCATGGTCTTCCAGTTGAAATAGGTATCGGTGAAGTCCCCCACGAAGACCCTCTGAGTCCCGATAAAACCCAGGGAGGACCCAATCAAGGAAGAGACCATTATGACGAGAAGGCTCAGATGCCCGGCAAGGGTGAAAACGTATCCTGCCGCTCCCCTGGAAAAGACCCTTCCGTCGGACCCTCCCCTCTGGCGGTAGCCGGCGGCCTTCAGATCCGATACGAGACCCTGCTCCCGGACATGGTCTCCGGGGATTCGCAAAAGCGGACGCCTCCGCATCGCCGCCTCCCCTTTCAGTGAAGAGAAGGTGGTGGGCAACCGGGTGGCCATACAGGAAACCATGTTGATGGAAAGTATCAGGAGGAGACCCCGAAACCACAAAGAATGGTAAATATCCCCAAGGGAAAGCAGCCTGACAACCTGTGCTCCATTGCCGCCAAAAAGGCGGGTATAGTCATCGGCTCCCCGTCCCTGGGGTATAAATGTGCCCGCCGCCGCGGCAGCCGCCAGGAGGAGCATGACGGCCAAGGTCAACCTCAGGGACGCAAGGCGCCGAATGGGTGTTTTCATCCTAAAACCACCCTCATGTTAGATATCTGTCACCCCGCACCCATTGACAGTAATTTGTCAGCAATCGGGCAAAAAAATAGCTTTTGCAACAGTATACTGTCAAGGGAGGGGCTTTGTTACATGGAGCCTGCCCTGTCCTCCCCACGGTTGGTGATCCGGACGGCCGATTCCCCGTCCAGGGGGCACTTCTTTTCACAGATTCCGCATCCGATACATAAGTCCTCAATAATCCTGGGCTGTTTGACTACCACAGGCCCCTTTGGGCCCGCAACGGCAGCGTGGTCGAATACGATTGCCTTTTTGGGTATAGGACAGTGTTCCTCACAGACGAGGCACTCCTCCGGTTTTACAAACGGGATGCAGAGATTGCGGTTGATAACGGCCGTACCAATCCTCACCTTTCTTTTAAACACACGGTCCAGGGACGCGATGGCCCCTGTGGGGCACACCTGACCGCACAAGGTGCATGAATATTCACAGTAGCCGACCCTCGAAACCAGGCGGGGGGTCCACATCCCCTCGATACCTGCTTCGAACAGGGTCGGTTGGAGCCCGTTTGTCAGACAGACGCGCATGCATTCACCGCAGCGCAGGCACAGCGCCAGGAACTCAGCCTCGGACACCGCGCCGGGCGGCCGGATAAGATATGGGGGCAGGTTATCCGGCCGGGAGGTGGAACCCACCGTCAGAGGGAACACGGCCCCGATTCCCGCCCCCACGAGAAACTGTCTTCTGGAGAGGGAAACGAAGGATGCATTCTCCGGCACACCGGCGTTACCGGGGTGATGGGTGATGACTCCATCCGGACAGGCATCCTGGCAGTCATAGCAAAGGATACAGTCTTTTGCCCGGATAACCATTTTTTCCTCATACTCTATGGCGCCCATGCGGCACGTCGGTGGACATTTAGCACAGGCATCACACCCCTCGCTGACCTTCAAACCCAGCGGGGCAATCCAGGAGAACCAGCCGAGGAGCGCACCCAGGGGGCACAGGTTCCTGCACCAGAACCTCCTCTCAACCAGTTCCAGCGCGATGATGACCACAATGAGCCCGAGGAAAAAGACCGTATACCGGAACACGGGGAGGTAAAAAGAGAGGACATGGTCGGTAAGCCAGCCGTATAACGGCTCCGTAGCCGCCCTGAGCGGTCCTCCCACACGGTAGGTAATATCAAAGAAGGATGAGATGAATCTTTCCAGCGGCGGCACAACCCCCATGGCAAAGCTTCGGATGAGTAGGGAAAGGGGGTCCACGATCCCTGTGAGATTCAGGGAGAACAGGGAGGTCCCCAGCAGGAAGATAAGGACAATCTCCTTTATGCGATAATATTTCCCCTCGGGAGCAGGAGACCTGTTACGGCTACGCCGGCCAAAGAGGTCAAGCATGGACCCCATCGGGCAGATCCAGCCACAGAAAAAACGTCCGAAAAGGGCGACGGCAGGCAGAAGAATAAGAAGTGGCCAGAAAAACAGGGGGGTCTTTCGGCCCCCAAGGATAGATCCGATCCCCGCCAGTGGATCCAGGCGGAAAAAGGCGTTGACAGGGTAGGCGATCACATCCGCCCCAAGGTACCGGGTGTTCATGAACAGGTAGATAAAGAACAGGCCGAAGGCCCACTGGGAGAGGATGCGGGTTCGCCTCACGTCATGTTCCCGCCATCTTCACCCGGGAGAGGTCTATCTCCCCAAGCCCCATGCTGTAGCCGGCCACGATCGACGGAATCCGGTCGGCCCTGATTCCAAAGAGTGTGGCCCCGTAGGCGTCCAGGGCCACCGGATCAGCGCAGGCGGCTACACGGTTGAGAACTTTGACATCCTCCATACGTCCCCCTGAAGGGCCGTTGCGCAGGAGAATGCGGCTGGCGTCCAGGATATTGAGAGCAGGCCTGATAACGGTGGACAGATCGGCCAGCTTCTGGCCGATGTTTGAGTGAATTGTCCCGCGATTTCCCCCCATAAGCCCCATGAGATTTTTCATTGAAAGGGTAAGCCCGCTGATGCTGTGATGTTTGGCCACCGGCACATTGATAATCACATCGGCCTCAAGGGCATAGGAGTAGATGGGCCATTGTTTTATCGCCGCTCCACGGGGAATCTTCACCACGGTGAATCGATTCTCCCGCACGTACTCCAGGTGGACCTGCTTCGATGCCAGCGCATCCACCATCCCCCTGATACCGCTCGTCACATAGGTACGTCTGGCATCGTTGCATGTCCGATCCAGGATTACCACATCGCCGGCGCCCGATTCCAGACACATCTCGACTACCGCGCGCACGACCTCGGGATGGGTATCGGCCGCCTGCTCAACTCGACGGTCCCATCCGATATTGGGTTTGACCAGGACCTTTGAACCGACTGGAACGAAGGCATTCATACCTCCGAGAAAGCTCACCGCCCTTACGGTCGCCTGGAACGGATCGACATCCTCAGCCACCGCCAGAACCGTTTTCCCAGCGGAGGCGTTCCCTGCCGCCGGCCTGGCTGCAACAGGGATGACAAGACCGGGGAGGGCCAATGCGGCGAGGGTCCCCAACATGAATTCTCTTCGGTCCAGCCTCCCCCTGCCCTGGCTCATATAAGCTTCTTCTCCTTGAGAAACTCCCTGGCCACCTTGGCCGGCTTTACGGACTGTCCTTTCAGTACCAGGCTGTCGAGGAGGGGATCATCGAGGATGACCCGTGTACCGATCTTGTCGAGAAGCCGGGGAAGCGCGGGAAACTTTTTCAGCGTGCCTTTCCTGACGACTACGGCGGCAAAGCCCATGGAATTTCCCTTGCCGTTCCGCCCCTCAAACCCCAGGGGCTTCAGCCAGACAAGGTTCATTTCCTCGTCGTACTCCCTTTTCACCTGACGGTACCTTTCTTCCCCCGCGAGTGAACCCGGATCGTCATTCAATCGCTTCAAAGCAGTGTCCACGTAGTCCACGTAAAGATCCACCTTGCCCTTGAGGACCTTCTCCATCAGCTCCTCTTTGCTGGGGTAGAACTTCACTTCAACGGTGGTTCCGGTTCTCTCGTGGATGAGGATGGAGATGATCCGGCTGACCATACCCTGCCTTGCGTCCTCCAGTGCCCCCAGAACCAGTTTGCGTCCCACACAGGCGTGAACCGTGGACGGAACGGCAAGGGCGGCAACAAGGAGGAGGTACGGCAAGGCGCCGTGAACGCCGCGTTTCTGCATCATCTTTCAGACCACCTTTCCGAATTGATAGGGTCGTAAAAAGTCCATCCGAAGTCATCAATATTCATACGGGTTCCTGCCGGTTATTGAGTCAAGCGGGGCAGGAGATCCCTGATGACCGGCCTTTCCTGAAGATAGGGTTCAAAAATGACCTTTCCCATTGCCGGTTCCACCGTTCCGTCGAAGATCGAGGAAACGATGTCACTTCGATTTACCGACCCCCACCAGTTACCGGACATGGGAAGGTCCTCGACCTGCATGTCACCTAGTTTAACGTTGTAGCTCGAGTTGTCCTCAAAGATATTATTCCTGAACTCCGTCAATCCCCGGCACTTGACCACGGCAAATACACCGACCCGGTTGCCCGAGATAACGTTTCCGACGATCTTAGCCCCCGCGCCCCGTTCTTCGAACCGTATCCCATTGTCGTTCTGAACGATGTAGGAATCCTCAAGGATCACCGGCGCGGTGGAAAACCTGAACCCGTCGATGTTATGACGGAAAACGATTCCCCTGAAGCTCCCCCGGGTATAGTGTATCTGGACCCCGCTGAAGGCGTATTCGAAAACCGCGTTTGAGACCTCCGCGCCGTGGGCATGGTTGATCATGACGTATTTCCAGTCAGCCGGGGCGGGGTCCGTGGAAGCGGACGTGAAGATGACGGGCCTTTTTATGGTCCCATTCACCCGTATGCTGCCTTCCACCCGTATCTCCCCATCGCCGATGCCGTCACCGTCATCGTCGCGGCGGATAAACCTTACCGTGGTCCCCGGATCGATTTCCAGTCGCCCGGAATCGCGAACGACGACCACGCCATTTATCACCACATCACCGGACCAACGCACCGAACCCTCTATGATCCTTATCGATGGGGGCAAAACAGCCCCAAAAGCGTGCGGCGCACCATACTCAACGGCCGCAAGAACTACACCGAGCAGTGGAAAGAGCAGGCTGATCACCCTTCGTGTCATGGCGCAAGGACCCTCCTGACGGAAATATTCAATCCTTCCATGAACTCGCCCCTTTCGAGGGTAATGGAATGCTCGAAATTTCCCTCGTAGAACCCGAAGTACTCCCCCGGTTTCGGAGAGTCTCCGAAACCCGCCCTGGCACCAACGTAATAGGTACCGGGCCGGGGAAGGAAGATTTTATATCTCCCTTCTCTATCGGTCAGGGATGATATGGCATCAGGCCTGTGGTGCTCCATACCCGGGTCAAGATAGGCGAACACGTGAACCCCGGGGACAGGATGACCGGTCCTGTCCGTTACCAGCCCGGTGAAACCTGACTCCTGCCCCTCAAGGCCCATGGCGTGGATGTCCCAATCACGCTTTTTTTCCGTAAGGGGAAGGGGGATGGTAACCGACTCCCCTCCCCTCACCTCCACGGGGTTATAGCGATAGTACGCAAAAAGATCACCCTTGGCCATGGGTCCTACGGTCCTTCCTGAAGCCCGGCGGCGGGCCACCAGATAGTAGCGGGATTCCGGGACAAGATCGAGGACGAACGTGCCATCCGGTCCTGTGGGAACCGACCGGATGAAGGACACCCCCCTGAAGCTGTCCGCGTCATCAAGGTAAAGGAAGATGGAAACACCTCCGGTCGCCGTGCCTTTCCACGTTACCAGCCCCTTGACCTGACCCTCCAGGCCCCCTTCCGGAAGTTTCTCATATCCCGGACGCTCCCATTGGAGAAGCTCAAACCCGATCCACAGCTCCGACCCCTTTGCGACAACAACGGGGTTCTGGCCGCAGAAGGACCAGAGGTCCCCTGAGTGGGCCGCCAGGAAGTACCTTCCCGGAGGCAGTTCTATGGTGTAGCGGCCGTCGGGATCACTGGGCCCGGAGATGCTCACCGGTTCCCCCTGCAGACCCGCGCTGGAATACGCCGAGACGAACCCACCGGATACGGGTACACCGCCGCTGACGAGACGTCCCTTGATGGCCAGTGCCCACCCGGGCGCCGTCAACAGACAGGTCAACGACAGACAGAGGACAAAAACCCTCAAAAAAGCGCCCCTCTCATGGGACATGGAGTTCCCCTCTTTTCCCCTTCCAGCCGGAGAGCCCCGTTCCTGCACCCCTGGCCCCAAGCCATGGGGCGTAGAAAATCTTGTCTATCCTGTATTTCTGCTTCCCAAACCCCTCATAGGTAACCTCGGGCAGATCGTAGCCGTCATACAGCGTCGAGATGTCCGCATGGGGCCCCTTCGCCTTCATCTCGTCCAGGGTAGCTGAGCCCCAGCTGTTCGCCGTAGCATCCACGCCATCCGGAAACTCCACGGGGGCCTCCACAATCTTGGGATTTCGGCTTCCAAACTTCGCCGCGGTACGTATTACGTACTCCTTGGACCCCGCGCTCGATTCCCAATGGGACGACTGGAATCTGCCGAGCTTGATATGGGTCCGGTTGCGGTCCAGAAAGTTGTTTCTGAGAAGCGGATAGGACGAAAAATCCAGAAAAATCCCCACCTCCGATCGGGAGATGACGTTATCCCGGATTTCCGACGCGTTCTTCTTGCTAAGATGAATGGCTTCCTTCATCTCCTTCACAACGTTATTTGTAATAGTGGGCGAGGAGAACTGGTTTGCGAAAACTCCAAAGCGGCCACCCCTCATCATGTTGTTGATAATCCTGGGGGATGAGAAGGACACGGCCAGGATCGCGGCCTCCGTATTGTCCTCGAAAAGGTTTCTCTCCACCATGGTATCCGGCCCATTCTGGTAGAACCGTACACCGATCCTGTTTCCCTCAAAGAGATTACCCCGTATGCCCTCCGGATATCTCTGGTAAACCTGGACCCCGATGCCGTTTCCCTCAAACCGGTTTGAGGTGATAACGGGCAATCCCCCGGAGGCGATTGCCACACCGACATCATTCTTTTTAAACAGGGATCGGTTAATGGTCGCCCTGGATTTCAGTTCCACCGCGATACCTGTGCTGTTGCCGATGAAACCAACGTCATCGACCACCGTGCCGCCTTCCCTGACCAGGTGCAGGCCTTTTCCGCAATCCGTCACGGTGGAATGGGATATTTCGACATTGGCCGCCGTTACACTGATACCCGTCATCGCTCTGGAAAGGTCCAGCCCCGTTATCTTCCCTCCGCTGCCGGCGAGGAAGCTGATACCTTTCCATCGACCATCCCCATCCCGTCCTATCACCACCCTCTCATGGTCGCTGCCCTTTATATAGAGCTTGCCCTGTACGTTCAGCGCCGATCCCTCCTCCGCCGTGATTCGGCAGCCCCTCTCCAGGATAAGGGTCCCATCCTTCTCCACGAGCGTTTCCCCGACCAGAGAATTTTCACCCTTAAGGGTGATCTCACCCGACACCCTCAAGGGGAGGGACGCCGCAAGTATCGTCCCCGGCGGGACCGCCCATATGAGAACCAGCCAGATGGAGAGGAGGATTCTGTTCATGGCCCTTTTCCCACCGTCAGGATGATCTCCTCACCAGGACCTGAAACCCCGACCATAACCGCCGCCCCGTCCTTGTACAGGCCATGGTACTCATCGGAAGCCGCAGGACCACCGAATCTCTGCCTCGCCACCAGGCTGTAGGCGCCGACCTCGGGAATGGGCAGGCTGAACCGTCCATTCGGGCCGCTGGGATCCGAAAAGAATATCGGGCGACCTTTGACCTTCTCAGGCCGGTAGGCGAAAACCCGAACACCTTCGATGGGATTCCCATTCCCATCCACTATCCGCCCCTCGACCATAGGAAGCGCGCTCCCCCCCTCATCAAGCTGGCTGATTCTCGTGACGGTTTCAATGGACAGGCGGACCGATTCCCCCTCTCCCACCACTACCGGGTTGCCGGGGTAGTAGTTGAAGTAGTCTCCAATATCAACGGGGCCGTACATTCCGCCCCTGGCCCTCTTTCTGGCGATGATGAAGTATTCACCCGGGGTAACGGATACTCTGAAACGGCCCCCGCTTCCCACAGGAAGGGTGGATATCCCCGGCCCCCGAAAACCGTCGGAGGCATCCTTGTAAAGATAGAGGTAAAGTTTTTCCAAAGGTTCCCCCCTGTAGGTGACCGATCCTTTTATGGTGGACCTCTCGGCTTTTTCCCTCACCTCAGGTAGGTATTTAACGAGGTTGAATCCAACCGGGACCCAGCCTCCCCTCGGAACCACCACAGGGCTGCCGCTGTAGTAACAGTAGTAATCTCCGGACGAAGGCCGGCCGTCACCGCCGCCTTTATACTCCCGGGCAACGAAGGTGTATCGCCCCGGTTCAAGGGGGAGCCGGTAGGTGCCATCGGTAGCCGTTGGTTCGGAACGGGCGACCTCACCGGTCAGGTAACCGGATTTCCCGTCCCGGTAGGCCCAGACCACCACCCCCGGCACCAACTCCCCTCGCCACGCGGCCCGCCCATAGACCCCGGCGGCGTCCTCGGCCCGGCAGTTCCTGGGCATGGACATCAGCAACAGAAGGGCGGCAAAGCACAAAACAGGCAGTCCAATAAAACGCACCCTTACCAGACCTCCCTTACTACGATGTCATAACTTGGGAGCTGACGGCCGGATCCAAGTTCCACGGGTTTAATTCCGGATGCGTCGTAGGCTCCCATGAGTTCCCCCGGCTCCACGGGCCCCCCGAACCTGCTCCTCGCTCCCAGGTAGTAAAGACCCGGTCTCTGCACGGCAACGTTGAAAAGGCCGTCGGGGCCGGTGGGAGCGGAGATGGCCGTCGGTTTGCCCACCATTTTGCGATCGCTGTACAGGAAGGCATAAACACCCTCCACGGAACTGCCATCTTCATCCGTGACCCGGCCATGGATTGTGATGCCGCCCTCGCCTGCCGCCCAGTGGTATTTTTCCCATGCTTTCTGATCCACATCCCTGAGTACGATGGTTCCCAGATCGGTGGTCTCCTGACCAACCTCCACGGGATTTTCCGGATACTCCCCAACCTTGTCCTCCCTCTGGATGGTTCCCATTCCATCCCCACCTTCAGTAAACCGGACCTTGATGGAATAAAGTCCCGGAAGGACCCTGGTGTTGAAAACACCGTTCTCGCCGGTCCTGACCCTCGACAGGTAGTTTGGACCCCTTTCCAGCCTGCCGGGGTAAAGATATACGTAGGCACCGCCTTTTGGTTTGCCTAGGTACATGATCCTCCCGGTGACATCCGTCCCTTCCGGGATCAGGCCGCCGGTCTTGCCGCGATCGCCCATGTCGATAGTGATCGCGATGGTCCGGTCGGGAACAACCGGGATGGGATCGGCCCCGCTGGTGCCGTAGAGCATACCCGCAGCCCCCCCGCCGTTGGGCCTCTTCCTGGCGGTCAGGTAATATTCACCGGGGGGCAGCGGGATGATGAAGACGCCTCCCTCACCGCTGATGGCGGATGCCATCGGCTTGGCGGCATTATCCGGTGGGGTGCTGAAGACCTCCAGGTAGGCGCCGGCCATCGCGGCGCCATCATACCGGACAATTCCCTCGATACCGATCTGACCGGCGTACCCGGGGAAGGCCGAGAGGAAAAACACGGTCATGGAGATGAATATGGAGGAAATAGAAAATCGCATAAAAAACGGGGGGGGCACGCCCCCCCGCCCCCTCAGCACGGATGTACGCTGCTGGTCCCCACCAGGCGGGGCCTGATATAACGAACCTTTCTCATGACAATACCTCCTTTCGTGCTCCGTTCCCCAACCGACCCACATGGAGCAGAAGAGGAACCGTAAGGGCATAGGAAAAAGCGCCAAGACCAAGGGCCGCGAAATACCCGAAGTTCATGGCCACTATCAACGATCCGATTGATCCCAGAACCGATGTGGCTCCATTAATAGCCCACGCCCAGGGAATCATGCCGGGGGCGTTTTTGGAAAGTTCCGCCAGACCGATGGGCATGAACCACCCCATCAGAAAACCTGACGGGGCCAAAAGCAGGGCAACCAGACAGATCCTCCCCAATAAACCGGCTTCCATGGCGGGGCTGAGAAACCCTGTCAATTTCCACGTGAAAATTAACAGCAAGATCAATGCCACAGGGAGGAGGGCATTGAGATGTTTTCCGCTCCCCCATAGACGGCCCGCGTAGAAACTCCCGAGGCTGGATGAAAAAAGAACGACGAAAAGGACCACCGTAAGGGAATAGGTGGGATTCCCCAGAAAAAGGACAAGCCGGTGCATCATGGTCAACTCGACGATCATATACCCCAGGCCGATACCGCCAAAGAACAGGGCAATCCTGACCACGGGGCCCCTCTCGCCTCTGCGCCTTCGGGCCTTACCCCCTATGGCAGGGAGAAGGAGGAGGAGGACGATGAGGAAGGAGAAGATAAAAAAGAGGGTCCTGAGTACTATTACATGCCGCTCCCCGGTCTCTCGGGGATGAAAAAAAAGGTTGAAAAACCGCCCTTTAGGTACGTTATTGTAAAAAAACGGCCGGTCGTCGCTGGGCGGCGAGATGTCGAAACGCCCTTTTGACACGTCCAGGCCCCTGATGACACGGGTGAACCTGTTGTCCAAATCCATCCCGGGCATAGCCTCAATTATAAAGGAACGGTCCCTGGCTATCTCCCTGAGCCTTTTCAGGTCCGCCCCGGTGAATCCTCCCTTTGCAACCAGGACATTGGCCAGGCCCCTCTCCCTGAGAACAGCGATGCCGGTCCCGGGGTCGGCTGTTCCTTCATCGATGAGAAGATCCCTGGCAAGAGAGACCAGGCGCAGCGCACGAAGGCCAAAGACGGTTCGGGAAAAAGACAGAATTCCGTCATCAGAGAGATGCTCCCAGTACTCCCTGAACGCCTCCTTGGTATACAGGAAGTTGGCGCTCAGGCTGAAGGCCCCCGCGGAGGGGGCGATCTCGCCGAAAACAGAGGAGGCCTGAATGACATCGTATCGTTTTTTGGACCTGGCGAGCTGGTACCTGCCTTCCCCCGTAATGAGCTTGACACCGGGCAGCGAATAGGGTTTACCCGAAAATTGTGGGAATCCTTTCTCCACCGCCTCTACAATAAGGGGGTTGAGTTCAACCGCTGTCACCTCCCGGGCCCGGTTTCCGAGGGCGGCCAGGATGTCCCTTCCTCCTCCCGGTCCGATTATCATGGCATCGGCTCCAGGCCGCAGGAGGTAAGGGAGTGATATGATATGGTACGGGGCCCATGCGGGTGACGTGCTCCGGTCCCTGTTTTCGATAATGGGTGTGTATCCAGCATCATCAATGAGCATGCCCATGTTCCCCGGAAACGGCCCGGGAAAACGCCGGCTGATTCCCCATGCCTGTTCGGCCTCCCAACGGCTCAATGGGTAGGCCACGACCCTCGAAAGGGCATTCCACCGGTAGTAACGGATGTCCGGCTCATACTGCCCCCTGGCGAACTGAAGTCGAACCAGCCTGTCTGTGGGGCCGTTTATCACGGCCACTGTCAGAATGACCAGAGCAACCGCGAAGATAATGGACCGCCGACGGCCTCTCGAAAGCAGGGCGGCCCCCATCGCCAGGAGGCCGCCCGAAACGGCCAGGAGTGACGGTGCCCCCAACAGCTTGAGGCCCGGGACAAAGATCAGGCAGCCGACGGCCGCCCCAGCCAGGTCCGCCCCGTAAAGACGGCCCATTTCGTTTTCGGATGACCGGAAAAAGAGGCCGGCCAAGGCCATCCCCGCCATGGTAAAGGGGAGGAGAATGGAGACGTACAGAACCGTCAGGGACAGCAGGACGGCCGCGTCGGGACCGGGAGGTCCGTTTCGGAACGGCTGATAAAACGGTTGATGGAAGAAGCTCAGCAGCGGGAAAAGAACAGATGGCTTCACCCTCGAAAGCCAGAGAAGCATGAACGGCACAATTGCCCCGGCCGCAGCGAGGAAAAGCAGTGGAGCCAAGGCGGCAGGAAATCCATCCTCAGGCACAAGAGAGGGTCTCAGGTGAACCAGCGTTCCCCCGAGGGCGAATCCGAACAGGGCTACCGCAACAGATAGCGAGGCGAAATGGTACCACATCAGGACCGAGAAGATCCGGGTCAAGGTGAGTTCCAGGAGAATCACCCCCAGCCCCGTGAGGAAGACGGCGGACGCGAGGTTCCGGAATCGGATCACGGCCTCCACCCCCATGGTTTCTCACTGATCTTCCAGTCCAACGCTCGGACTACACCATCCCTTGCGGCCCACACCATTCGCCGAGTAGGGCCGTCCGTGATCAATGGCGGCGAATGAACGGCGCCGGCGGCCTTCAGGGTCGCCGTCAGTGCCCCGGTGACTGGATTGATGGCGATAAGCCGGCCGTCCTCGGTCCCCGCCCATAACATCTCCCCGCCGCCGAGGGCGTGTACCGCCGACCCCAGCGCCGTTCGCCATATCAGTGCTCCGTTCCCATCGAACTGGGAGACCGCTCCGGAACCGTCTCCCACAGCCAACCGACCGGTACCTGAGAAAATTGGGGAGGCGTAGGTTCCCACTCCCGGAAGTTTCCTACGCCATAGGATCCGGCCGCCGCGAACCCTGGCGAGCAGTCCGTCCCTTGTTACCACCGCAAGATTCCCCTCCTCGAATACGGCTGGAGTGGTGCGAACCGGGCTGCCCAATTCCACCCTCCTTATTACATCTCCCTTCCTGCCGATTTCATAGAGGCCGCCTCCGTCGGTTCCCACCCACAGTTCACGGCCGTCAAAGGCCGGTCTGGCCCTGATGGCTCCGTCAAGGGAGATTTTCCAGCGCCACCGCATCTGTCCGGGATCCACGGTTCCGAACTCCCCGTTCCATAGCCCCAGGACCACGTCACCGCCCAGGACGAGGGGCGATGCCTGCTGATGATCGTCGGCCATGCCGGCCTTCCAGCCAAGGGACCCCGTGACAGCACCTTTTGCATCCACCAAATAGATACGATGGTCCCAGGCCGGGAAAAGGAATCCGCCGCCGACAGGGACCGGAGTCCCATCCACCACGTCTCCAACACTCGTGCGTGCCAGCACTTCCCCGGTGCCGGCCGCGAGCTGAAACAGGTCCCCCCCCCACGTTGCAACGGCGATCCTCCCGCCCCCTGATGCCCTTACAGGCGCGGCATCTACGAAAGAGCCCAAATTCCGCTCCCAGACGGGTGTAATGTCGATCTTAAGGACACGGGGCCCGAAATAGGAAAGCGGGTGGGTCCGCTTTTGCACCGATGGCAAGATCTGGTCTCTTCCAAGGATGGTCAGCGGATGGCCGTCGTCCCTGACGTTCCCGTCCAGGGCTGGGGGTGAGCCGTTGAAGAAATCCCCGAAACGCAGGTCGGAGACCTCGTTTTTCGAAAAGAGATTATTGCCGATATATGTGCCTTTCGCCTTCTCGAAAACAAAAATGCCATGCCGATTGCCGGTGATCTCGTTTCCCGTTATGAAGAGTCTGGAATCACGAAAGTTGATGCCCTTTCCCAGGTTCCCTTCGAAACGGTTGTGAAGGACGAAGAATCGACAGTTCCCGAACCTGGTCGCGTCCATGTTGTTCAGCAGAATGGAGTTGGCCAGAACCCCCGAACTGAAGTGGGCGTGAAAGCCGTACCTGGAATACTGCAGAACACAGTATTCCAGGACCACTCCCTCGGCCCGGTCCACCCTGAGTTCAAGCCAGTCCCCCGGCTGCGGATCATCCCCGGCGCTGGTGAAAATAATGGGGTCATGGGGGGTTCCGCGAGCTACCAGGCCTCCCTCCACCACAAGGCGGGAATCAAGAACACCATCACCGTCCTCATCGACGGCCGCAAAGAGAATCCGTGTGCCTGGGCGGATGGTGAGAACAGCGCCGGGCATAACCCGGGTTTCCCCCGAAATGGTCACCGTCCCTGACCAGGTAGTGTCGGTGTGAATCTTCGCCGGCAGGAAGGGCCCCGGCAGTGCCCACGCTATTTCTGCGCTCCCCCCGGCGACGCACCCGGCAAGCAGCAGGAGGGTCAGCTGAAGACAAAGCCGCCTGGCCGCGGAAACTCCTGAAAAACCGGCCCTCGCCATTTTTCGGGATGGGGGAGGGTTCCTAATCACCATACCTCCCTGACCGGGATATCCATCCCTGTTTGATGATCACCCCAATTTATGCGGACAGCGTGATCCTCAGACCCGGCGTAATATCCCATCAGTTCCCCGGTCTCGGGAGGCCCTCCAATTTTTGACCGCCCCGCCAGGTAAAAAGTCCCCGTCTTTGACGCCTCCAGCCGATACCTGCCCTTGTCGTCGGTGGGAGATGAGATAAAGTCCGGCCGCCCGATCATAGCACTCTTCGCATAAAGACATGCCCGAACACCCGGCACCGGGTCACCGGCCTCGTTGGTGACAACCCCCTCGAGGATGATAGGCTCCCCAAGTGAAAGGG
Source organism: Deltaproteobacteria bacterium (assembly GCA_013151915.1). Taxonomy (NCBI): domain Bacteria; kingdom Pseudomonadati; phylum Myxococcota; class Myxococcia; species Deltaproteobacteria bacterium. Next base: position 23,756 of record JAADHJ010000050.1, on the reverse strand, counting down.
ATCCCTCGCCGCGGGGCCTGTTGACTGCAGTCAGTTCGAGATTCACCACCATTTCCTCCCCCTGGCGGAGGGTAACAGGGTTGTGGGCGTAATAGGTCGTTTGATCCCCCTTCAGCAGCGGTCCCACATAACCCTGTCCCGTCCGTCTTTTCCTGGCCATGAGGAAATAGGTGCCCGGCGGGATCTTCAGCACGTAATGGCCCTCTGCATCGGACGGGACGCTCAAATCGTACGGGGGACCGCGAAAACCCTCCATGGAATCGAGATAGACCGCAACGACAGCCCCTTCGACGGGGACGCCGTCACTGAACACCCAGCCCTGGATACCGGCTCCATCACGGACGCGGGGCGGAGGGGTGACGGGCGCAAAAAGGAGAAAAAGGGAATCCGCTATTTCACCGAAGACGTTCAGAGGATTACCTCCCCAATAGGCCCACAGCTTCCGACCGGACCGCGGATCATCGCCGGCGGCGGTCAGATAATACACCCCTGCATCGAGGGACATTTCAAAGGTCCCATCCCCATGAACCCGAACGGTGGTGACTTCCCCGAGAGGCGTGTCCTTTGCCGCCCTCACCACCCCGTCCGACAGAGGATGGCCGGCAAATCGGACTGCGCCGGACAGGGTATGGGTTTCACTATTTCGCCGTTCCCCGGACCCCGCGCACCCGTAGAGGAGAAATGTCAGGATGAAAAGAGAAAAAACCGTATGCCGACAGAATATTTTCAACCGATCTTATCTCCGGACATAGAAAAGGCTGTTATCGATGGTCTCGACAACAGCCTTGCAATTTTCATGTCCGCCGGTGGAAATTCCTGGGATTTGAAACCTGGAATCTGAAATTCTCCTTTCAGTTTCCCTCGACGATGGTTACGCTCTGCCCATTCCGGTACACACCTGACATGGAAATACCGCTGGGGAACCGGACATCGACCTTATAGGTCCCGGGTCCGGGCAGCCCGAAGTGCAGTTCCAGGGGCGGCTGAGAACAGAATCCGGATAGCGTCCTGACCTCCTGAAAGCCGACGAGCTGTCCATTCCTGGTCACCGTGACCCTGGCCCCCACGGCATCGGCGTTGCTGACAGTACCGACCAGGCGAATCTTCAGAAAATTAGAGTCGTTCTGTTCGTTCCGGTAGAGACGGTTGCTTGCACCCCAGTTGACAACGTAGAGGTCCAGGTCGCCATCGCCGTCGATGTCGGCAAAGGCGGTTCCCTTGGTCCGGACCGTCTCGTTCTTCAATATGGGAATCTCGTCGGCTATATCGGTGAAGACGCCTTTGCCGTTATTGAGGTACATCTTGTTGGCCAGTTTGCAATCTCCCTCGTACAGGTCCATGTCGCCATCGTTATCCACGTCGCCGAAGGACGGGCCCTTGCCCCATCCATTGTCGGCAAGGCCCGAGGATTCAGACACATCGGTGAAGTGGCCCGTACCGTCGTTGAGGTACATCTTGTTGGGACCGACATAGTTGGAAACGAACAGATCGAAATCGCCGTCGTTGTCGATATCGGCGAAAGCCGCGCCAAGGCCCCAATTACCGTCGGCCACGCCGGCCTCGCGAGAGACGTCACGGAAGGTCCCGTCACCGTTGTTGACATACAGGTGATTCGGCTCGCCGGCGGGGTATCGGCCGTTGACCACGTAGAGGTCCTGGAAGCCGTCGCCGTTGACATCGGCGAAAACGCCGCTCCAGCTCCAGCTTCGGTCCCCGACCCCGGCGGCCTCCGTGACGTCACTGAAGGTCCCATCACCGTTGTTATGGTAAAGAATATTGCGTGCCCCGACCCCATAGTCGGCCAGGTAAAGATCAAGATACCCGTCATTGTCCACATCCGCGAAAGCGGCGGAGTAGGTGAACTCCTTGGAACCGACACCTGCCTGATCGGTTACATCCACAAATCGACCGTTATCGTTTCTAAGAAGGCGGTTCGCCTCGATTTCGTACCGGCCGCCTTTGACCACGTATAGATCCTCATCTCCGTCGTTGTCGAAATCCCCGAAACACGATCCCATGGACATCCCCGGATCGTCGAGACGGTCCCCCGCGGTCTGGGAAATCTTCACAAAGACCCCGTTGCCGTCATTGCGGTAGAGCACATTTTCCCCGCCCTTGTTGGATACGTAGAGATCGTAGTCGCCGTCGTTGTCGATATCGGCGAAGGCGACACCCTTCCCGTGTCCACGATCCCCAACCCCGGCCATATCGGTGATGTCGGTAAAATCAAGTGCCGATGCAGCAAGGGGAAGGAACAGAAGGATTGCGGCGGCAATGGCAATCACCGAGATAACAAAGATTGACCTCTCTCCCCGTTTCATGGGCATCCTCCCTTAAGTTAACATCTCGTATTGAGTAAAATTTACCACACAAGGCCCCCCATGGTCAAAAGAACCCACTCTGCGGGCCGGTTTCTCCTCTCAAAAAACTGTTCGATTCTGACAGGTATTTGTCAAAACCAGGTGTCCCTGGCAGAAAATCAACCTTAATTGCCGTCAAATAGTCAATCGGTAGATCTCTCCAGCGGCGATGGCGCCGAAAATACAGAGGCTCAGGTAGGTCATGAACACGCGACGGTGAAAGATCTTCCAGATTACCACCAGCGCGGGGATGCTCGTTACCGGACCCGCTACCAGGAAAGTTACCGCCGCCCCTTTGTCCATCCCGAGATCCAAAAGCCCCCGCAGAACCGGCACCACCGGGATCTGGTGGGCAGGCAACGGCACCCCGAAAAACGCCGCCATGACCAGGGAAGAGAAATCGGATCGGCCGGCAAGAACACGGACAAACTCCATAGGGAGAAACATTTCCATCAACACCTCGATGGCAACGGCCATCAGAAGAAATTTACCTATAAAAAGGGACGTATCCTTGGCCCTGTCCAGGAAGAACAGCGCCTTGTTCTCCCTCTCTTTAACGACCATCGTCGGGATAGCGATATCGTTGGCGCAGGCGATATCGTATGCCGACAAATTACCATCTTCGCTGCCCTGGACCGGGGTCAATCGGATAACATCCTTTAAAAAATCAGTATGCTTTTCAAGCAGAAAGGCTACGGAACCGACCAGCGTTCCCATACCAATGGCGCTGACAAGTTTGGCCCATGCGAGGGACGGTCCCAGCCCCGCCCATGTAATGGTAAAGGCATCCGGGCTCATAAGAGGTGAGGTGGCGAGTAGGGCGAGCAACGGCGCCACCGGAACCCCTGAAACGGCCAGGGGGATAACCACCGGCAGCACTCCGCATGCACAAAGGGGGCTGAAAATCCCCAGAAAGACAGCCAGCGGGATGGTAGCTCTCCCGGAATTCTTCATGTATGCCCTGAGCCTCAGGTCCCAACGGTATGTCTTTATCAAGGCAGCGGCACCTACACCGATGATGAATGCCGGAAGCATCCTTAACAGGTCATGGGCAAAAAGGGAAAGCGCCTCGGGGATATAGTTCATCAATGGCTTCTCTACCCTTCAGGAAAACGGGAAAGGCGGCCCATGCCGCTGATTGTCTCAAGGGTAAACAGGTCCCGGATGTCGCCGGTCATGATCCGTTCTCCCAGGAGGGTCTGAAGAACGTTTCCCCTCGCGGAACGGGCTCCCATCATGGTTTCCTCCAGAGGGGTGACAAGTACGGCGGAATCATGTCCTTCCCGGGTCAATGTCAGGGAAAAATCGGTCCCGCGAAGGAGTACCAGGTTCCCGTTTCCCAACGTACAGCCGGTAAAGGCCTGAACCCCGTCGATGGAACAACCGTAACCACGAAAAAATCCGAAGGGAAGGGTCCTCTCACCGCCGAGTTTTTCCAGGGCGGCCGCTGCGGCCTTCCCCAGCCTCGCGCCCACGAGAACCATGGAACATACATGCCCATGGAACCTCATGATGAGGCTGAGGTCATCTTCAGAAAGAGTAGTGATGGGGACAGTCATCGCGGAAGATCTCAAGATATTTCTCGGTCATATCCGGGGTCAGCCACGGCTCGATCCGGTCCGCTGCCGCCAGGAAATCCATCATGGCGACATTACCCGAATCCCTTTCAACCGCGTTAAGGACCGCCCTCTTGCAGAGGTTCTCGATATCCCACCCGACGAACCCTTCCGTCCGCCGGGCCAGTTCTTCAAGATCAAGAGGCCCTTCCAAGGTGGGGATCCGGTCAACGTAGATCTTCAGCATTCCCTCCCGGTCCTCCCGGGAGGGCGGCGGAACGAAGACCTTCCTGTTGAACCGTTTTTTCTCCTTGATGATTGCCTGGTCCACCACATCAATACGATACGCAGAGCCCACAAGCATGATATCCTCACGTTCCTGGATATGATCGATCTGGTGGATGAAAACCTCGGTCAGTTCCCTGTCGGCGAATGTGGGCGGTTTACCCCTGAAATTACCCGCACCCCATTGGTAGTCGGCCCCAGCCCTGGGCGCCAGCCATTCCGTATCCGAGATGTACAGAACGCATGGAGCTTCGTGCCCGGCATCCTCGAACGCACGCTCCATTTCCCTTGGTTTACCGAGCATCTCCTGGCCGGAGATGTACACATAAGAGGCGCCGGCATCCCTGGCGGCGGCCTCAGCCAGCATTGTTATGCCTACACCCAAGGGACCCCAGATCAGCACGCCGGCAGGGATGGTCAGCCGGTGTTTCTTGAGCAGATCCCTCTTTTTCAGGGGGAGGCTGACCATCTCACGGACAATCCTCTTGCATCGGTCCAACCCGCCTATATCATCCCAGCCCAAGGTGGGTTCTTTGACCTCGTAGTAGATGCGGTTGAGTTTTCGATGCAATCCCTTAGGCTCCCTTCTTTACCGTAAGTCCAGGGTCTGGAGTCCAGGGTCCAGAGTCCAGAGTACTTCGATACTTCAAAACACCGCGTTGAAACCAACGGATAAAAGCACTTTCCGTGCCAACCTTGATGACTTTTTACAAAGTCATCAAGGCGCCCACTAAGGGGCGCCCAAATCGAAGATTTGTGAGGAAAGTGGAAATGACATTTTTCGCTTTCCGTGGAGTAAAAAGCCATGAATGGATTTTTTACGACCCTACCAAAGATGATGACTTCGTAAGAAATCATCATCGCGCCCACTAAGGGGCGCCCAAATCGAAGATTTGCGAGGAAAGTGAAAATGACATTTTTCGCTTTCCATGGAGTAAAAAGCCATGAAAGGACTTTTTACGACCCTACCAATATGGATACTTTCGAAAAAATCAACCGGTCGATCTCCCCAGGAAGATCCTCCTCCCTCCAGTCCTCCGAAGCATCCTCCAAAATTTCCCTCCCCCATTGTATCAGGGGTTTCTCAAGGGCCTCGGCGTACAGGAGGACAGGCCCTGACCCCATGCAGCCGCGGTCGCATAGGGCTGGTTGTTCCCATCGATCCTTGGTTCGACAATACAGCCACGGACACCCGGAGGCGATGGAGATCAACCTGAGATTACCGTGGAACGACAACGAGAACCCTTTGACATCAGGTACCGGCATCCAGTGCCTTGGGGCATCGATTTCCAGCCTGGAAACATCCATGTCCCCCAGGAACGACAGGAAAGGCCCATCGTAGAGGGGGCCCCATGCGAAATATCTTCTGGAATCCTCGTCCAGGTCCGGCCATGGATCAAATATTCCCGGTCCCCTGCGCAGCCTGAGGAGAAGTCTCCCGGCGGTGATTGTGCCCCTATTTCCCGGCGACAGCTCCGAAAGAACACCCCAATCGTTGACCACCACCTCGTCCCAACCCGCATTCAGGGCATCCCTGGCGGTTTGCAGCACCCTCTCCAGATCAGAGGGGGCCGCCACCGGGGTGACCAGCGAGCAGGGGAAAGAACCGCATGACATCCTTAACCGACCCAACTCACGGACAGGAGGAAGCAGGTGGGGACAGGACTCTGACCCGAAACGGAACCCGTGCCAGCCCTCGGCCCGAGGGGGCAGGCCGTGTTTTATGACATCTTCACCGGCGGAAAACAGATATCTGGCTCTCACGGCGTTTCCTTCATGTCGGGGAAATAACAGTTGTGGGCGCCGCAGGCGTGGCCATAAAGGGACCGGTATATCCCACGGCAACGTGCGTACCATTCTTCAGCAGGGCCCACTTCCTGCGCCGCCTCGATGGCTTCCGAAAGCGCCTTTATAAGTGCGGTCTTCCTGCCCGTGGGGGCCCCCCTTCCAACGATCTTGAAGGTTGAAACGCCGGACACGAGGAGTTCCGGGAGAGCACACAGACCGCACGCATCCCGCCGATCGGCGGTGCGGGCTCCATCCACCGAGGACCAGACGCCCTCCGAAGGCGAACCGCCGTCCGTACCGGTCACGCTGTAGGCCCATTCGCAGGGCCATCTGGCATCCGGACTGTCGTGCATGAAGGAGCATACTCCTTCTATATTGGGGCACTTACCCACGAGGAGGAACGTTTCGAAATCCACATCCGGGAAGTCTCGGATCAGCGATTCTATTTCCTCGATGCCAAGAAATCTGGGGAGGATAATACGCTCCGCTCCCAAAGAGAGGTAGAGCCTGACCGCCGAAGCGTTTGATGCCAAGGCCATGGTGCTTACGTGGATAGGAATTCGCATCCCATCTTGAGCTATCCGCGCCATCAGCCCGGGGTCGGCAACGATTACGGCGGACGCTCCGGCCTCCTGCGCAAATCGTATCAACTCCAGGACCGGCTCAAACTGCTCATCCATGTAAAAAGGGGCGTTTACCGTAAGGGCAAAGCGCCCCCCGACCTCCATGGCGAGGGCAATGATCCCGGCGAGCTCATGGGTTGAATCGATCTGGGCGCCGGAGAAAGTCCTCCGGTTGATGATAACGGTCCGCGGGTAGCGATTGCTCCATGACGCCGGAAGACACCCGCCGTACAGCCAGTGTGCGCCGGCATTCAAAAGATCCCCGGCCTCATGGATGTTGTCGACAGGCGCCAGAATTTCCGGCGTTTTCAACGTTGATAGGGTCGTAAAAAGTCCCTCCATGGCTTTTTACTCAACGGAAAGCGAAAAATGTCATTTCCGCTTTCCTCACAAATCTTCGATTTGAGCGCCCCTAAGTGGGCGCATTGATGACTTCTTACGAAGTCATCAATCTTTTCTCCTCTCCCGGTCCCAGAACAGCTCTTTCCGTCTGTCCCAGAAGGATGGATCGGGATCGGCATCCAGAACATCGCCGATCAGGATGATCCCCATGGATGGTTTGCCCGATTCAAAGCCGAAGATGTCGTCATCCCCCACAACATCGGCAATAGTGGCCATGGTGCCCCTGTAGACCTTTTCACCATCGAGCCCGACCCGATAGACGATAGCAACGGGAGTGCCGGGACCGAATCCCGGTGCCAGTTCCTCCATCAGCTGGGGCAGGGGCCTGTTGTTCATGTAAATGACCATCGTATCCGCGGATGACGCCAGCGTACCCAGCACAGTCCCGGTGGTGTCTCTACCGATCCTCTTGGGACTGGTCAGAACGACGGAATGGCTGACACGGGGCAGATCGAGGGTTCGCTTTACGACAGCGGCCGCGGCGTTAATAACACCGACGCCGGCGATGATCCTCGAACGATCCCCGAAATATTCCACGAGGGAGAAGAACGGCGAAAAGACGGTGAGATCCCCAGGTACCAGAAAACCAACCGATCCATTGTCCAGAGCAGTTTCCACCTCCTGCTTTATCTCGGAGAAAAGATAGTTGAACGGATTCTCAACGCGCTTCCCTGCAAGGTATTTCCGGAAGGTTTCGGGATAAGGGGAAAGGGCGAATACGAGCCGACAGTTCCCCAGGACCTCTAGCCCCTCGAGGGTCAAATATTTCGAATGCCCCGGGCCGGCGCCAATGAAGTAGACAGTGTTTTCCATTATCCCAACCTCCATATTCTTTACTCCCGTATTCCCTCACGCCCATACGTAACCCTGCTCCCCTACTGACACCACAGGGTAACCAAGGTCAAGGTCGAGTGGCGGAATAGGGTCTTAAAACCAGGCGAAGCCCTCCGGTGCGGCTTCCGGCCGCAATCCGCCTCGGTTTCATGGAGTTGCCCCAGAACCCCATGAGATCGCCGGAACCCGGCCGGCCCCTGGAACCTGTTCTCGCGCCTATGGAATATATACCATCGCCCGGCAGATTGAGAACAAAACGACCATTCCGGCCTGTAACCCGGGAGAGGAAATCCGGCGGATCCCGTCTGAACGTGCCCCTGTAGGCAAAAGCGTGGGCACCCGCAAGTGGGTGCCCCTCCGAATTCAGCACAATACCCGAAACAATCGTATCCGTACTGAGCACCCTGGAAGGGTCCCCTTCCAGGCCCTGCCTGAAAACCCTCAACGATATGTCGAGACCCGAATTTCCGGGCCGTTTAACGGAGACTCGCCCCGGAAATTCGCCCACCAGGTCCCCGTTCCTGAGGGGGCCGCTGATTGATCCTGACCCGCGTTTTCTTGCCACGACGCGGTAACTGCCGGGGGGTACGATGAGAAGGTACTGACCCCCTGTTTCCGACGCTTCGCTCATGGCGTCCGCGGGTCCCAGGGTACTCTTCCGTTCCCCGCCGTAGGCGTACACGTAGCCTCCGGGGACAGGATCACCGTCTTCGTCGGTAAGAATGCCGGTTATCTCGGCTCCCTTCCACGAAGCATCCTCCTGCTGGAAAGGCCGTCCTGCACATCCCCAGAGGAGTAGAAGAAAAACGGTACATGAAAAAAGGATGAATCGGCGGGTCATCTTGAGGCAGCACCTCCATGCAGGGAATATTCACGGACATACTATAATACACCATGGTGCCTTGCACAAAACAGTCCAAAAAAAATGGCCCCCCAACGTTGGGGGCCGTTGGGGGGCCGGCCCGGTAAAGTACCGAGCATTGGGGGCAGATCATCGCATGGCCAAAAGGCCCGCAAGGTTATGGGACGATACCTGAAGGTAAGCGCAGAGATTGCTCCAAAAGCCTACCTTCCTTATCGAAGAACCATAACCCCATGCAATATAAACATTTATCAAACTAAATCAAGGAAAAAGTTAACGGGAGGAAGCTGTTAAGGGTTACGTGACACCGTACTCCTTGAGTTTGTACTGGAGGGTCCTGCGGCTGATCCCCAGGAGCCTGGCAGCTTCCGTCCTGTTCCCACCCGTCAGTTGAAGGGTCTGTACAATCGCCTCCCTTTCCAACTCACTGAGGGGGCGGCCTGGCGCAATACCGACGGGTTTCGAGGCTTTAGAATCCTGTATGTGAGCCGGAAGGTCCCCCGGCTGGACAAACTCGCTTCTGGACATGATCACTGCTCTTTCAACAACATTCTCAAGCTCACGGATATTGCCCTTCCATCGGTTTCTCACCAGGAGATCCATGGACTGCGGCGCAAATCCTCTGATGTCCTTGCGGTTCCTTTCCGAAATTTCCTTCAGGAAGTGCTCCGCCAACAGGGGGATATCCTCCCTTCTATCCCTGAGGGGCGGAAGATTAATGGGAATCACGTTAAGGCGATAATACAGGTCTTCCCTGAAGCGCCCTTCCTTTACCTCGACCTCGATATCCCTGTTTGTCGCTACGATAAGGCGGACATCAACCTCCAAGGTCTCGGTTCCCCCGACCCGTTCAAACGATCTGGTCTGGATAATCCTCAGGAGTTTCGTCTGGAGGAGCAGACTCATCTCGCCAATCTCGTCGAGAAAGAGGGTCCCGCCGTCAGCCAGTTTAAACCTCCCCTCACGCCTCGATGCCGCACCTGTAAAGGCCCCCTTTTCATGGCCGAACAGCTCACTTTCGAGGAGGCTTTCCGGCAGGGCTGCACAGTTGACCTTGACAAGAGGCCCTCCGAAGCGAGGACTGTTCTGGTGGATGGCATCGGCGACAAGTTCCTTCCCGGTTCCGCTTTCGCCCAGGATAAGGATTGTTGCATCTGTGGGCGAAACCATCTTGAGAGTATCGAATACCTCCTGAATTTTCTGGCTTTTTCCAATGATCCGGCTGGCCTTGAAGGTATTTTCGGCCTGAACTCTAAGAACCTTATTTTCAGCCATCAACTGTGAAATTTCCATGGTCTTGGCCACCTGGATCTTCAGTTCCTCCAGGTCAATCGGTTTTGTGAGGTAATTCAGCGCCCCGGACCGCATGGCTTCCACGGCCGAATCCACACTGGCGTAGGCTGTGACGATGAGGACCTGCGCGCTGGCCGAGATTTCCTTTATCTGCTTTAACGCCTGGAGACCCCCTATTCCGGGCATACTCAGGTCCATGATAATCAGGTTGAAGAACCGAGCTGAAACCTTTTCCACAGCTTCCTCTCCACTGGCGGCTGTTTCCACGCGGCAGCCCTCCTCAGAGAGGACCATATCGAGGAGTTCCCTCTGGGACCTTTGGTCATCAACGACCAGGACAGAGTATTTTGACCTGCCGGAATTCGGTTTCACAGTTCATTGCCTCCAGGTTGTTTAATCACAGGCTACAGGACCTTGCGGTCAGAGTCCAGAGTCCAGAGTCCAGAGTCGCGGAGTCCAGAGGGCGCGGTGGCCAATGTCCAGAGTCGAGCATTCAGGGTCTGGGTTCTAGGGTCTTGGTCTGGAATCCACTCCCAAACACCCTAACTCCCCTCCCCCCATACACGTTCCATAAATGCGCTCTAAGGCGTCTTTGCCAGGGAAAATCTGACGGTAAATTTCGTCCCCTCACCCTCTGACGATTTCACCCGGATCTCGGCATTGTGATCCTGGGCGATGCGGTGGACGGTGGAAAGGCCAAGGCCCGTGCCCGTCTCCCTCGACGTAAAAAAAGGCTCGAAGATCCGTTCCTGGTCCTTTTCGCTGATACCCATGCCCGTGTCGGATATGGACAGCACCGCCTTGTCCCCGCTGACGGCGGTTGCCGCCGTCAGGACTCCGCCTTCGGGCATGGCCTGTATGGCATTTAGCAACAGATTAAGAAGAAGCTGTTTCAGGCTGTCGCCGTCCCCCATAATATGGACCGGCTCCGGATTTGTTTCATCGACGCACATGATACCCTGGCTCGCGGCTTCACGTTCAACGAGGGAGATGGTTGACTTTACAATTTCGTTGAGATCAATTTCCGCCAGGTCCGGCTCCCTCGGTTTGGAGAAATCGAGCAGTTCCGTAATAACGCGGTTTAACCTGTCAACCTCCCTGATTATGGTGTCCACGGACCTCATCTCGACACTCTCGGGAGTAAAGCGGTTCTTCAGGTGCTGGCTGAACCCCCTGATGGAATTGAGAGGATTGCGGATCTCGTGGGCCATGCCGGCTACCATGCGGCCCAGAGCCGCCAACCTTTCTGATCGCCGAACTTCGGTCTGGAGGCTCCTCACCTCTCCCATGTCCCGCAGAAACAGGACCATGCCGCCCGCCTGGCCCCGAACAGGTATCATGGTTACCACCAGGTGCTGCCGTTGGGAGCCGCCGGGGGGAATCTCAAGATCGTAGAAGGGCATCCCCCTGGAAAGACATTTTTTGACAGGTTGCCATTCCTCCCCGTCGAAGGCATCGTTCCAGTGTTTCCCCACAAGCTCCCTGTTGCTTTCCCCCAGCATGTGCTCCGCCTCAGGGTTGACATTCCGGAGAATACCGGCCTGATCAATATTTACCAGACCCTCCGCCATCCCCTCGATCACATCCAGGGTGTACTGACGGACATCCGCCAGAGCCCTTTTCGCGGAGTAGTATCCCTGGACAAGGATAAGGAAGTAAAATCCTACCGTACCTAAGAGAAGGAGCAGTAAACCGTTAAGAACAGTCTGCCTCGTGCCCTTTCTAACGGCCTCATCCAGGTCCCCCATATCCATACCCACGAGGGCGTAGAAGGCCCCGGTATCGTCCCCCGTCTCCTCCTGGTCCTCCGTAACTCCCGGTATGGAAGGGATGCCGAGCATCCTCAGATGCATCCACGAGCTGTCAAAGGGATAAAAACGGCCCGCAAGGACATAAATTTTCCCAACATCCGGGTAATCCTCGATGTAGAAGGCCCTGTTCTCTTTCCCGATCCGGGCTTTAATCTCCGCCACAGTCAGCCCATAGAGGTTCTGGGAAAATCTGCGACTTTTCGCGATAAGGCGTCCCTGTGCATTGTAAACCGCTATAAACTGGACGTTCTCGGTGTCGGCCGTGTCGTTGACAAAGCGCTGAAGGTGACGACTTGATGGATCGAGCATCAACACGCTGATGCGGCTCGCCGATGCGAGGGACTTGATCACGAACTCGGCCTGCCTGCCCTTCAGATCCAGGAGGAGGGTCTTCTCCCTCTTAATGGTTCGCTGTCCCAGAGAAGCTAGAATCAGGGTCAGCAGGAGAATGGTGGACAGGAGAAGAACCGCGGGAAGATATCCGGCTGCCGGTCTTTTTCGGAAAGGATTCATCAGGAAAGAATTAGTAGGAATGGCACGCGCTACATCCACCCTTTGGTAGAAGCTTTTCAGTGTTTGTGGCATGGGGGCTGTGACAGGAGGTACACATCAGCTCCCCGCTGTCATTCAGTTTGATGCCGGGGAAGGTAAACCGGGGGACAACACCCACGGGGTGACGATGGTTTTCCATGGTCTCGTTGTCATGACAACTCAGACAGAGATCATTCCCTATGCCTTTCAGGAAAAATCTCGGGTTGTCCGAAGCGTGGGGATCATGGCAGTCGGTACAGGCTCCATCCCTGAAGGGCCTGTGCTGGGTAGACAGGGACATCAACTCTTTGATCTTCTGATGGCAGGAGGTGCAAAGTTGTCCCTCCGGAAGACGCAGATTATACCTCTCGTTTGAACCGTGAGGGCTGTGGCATACCGTGCAGGAACCAGCTGCTATCGGCCCGTGGACATAGTCCTTGGCGAACTCCTTTTTCTTCTCCTCATGACAGCCGTAGCACAGGTCCGATCCCGTGGAAAAGAGCTCATACCTGGCCGGAAGGCTTCCAAAATCGTGGCATGGAGAACAGCCTCCCACCGTGATGGGACCGTGCACGAATCTCTCTTTACTCAGTTCCTGGTGGCACTTGAGACATGACTGAGTAATCATCATGAAGTTCTGTACCGTCGTCTCGGGGGGAACCATGTCGTGGCATTTACTGCACAGTTTCTCATTTTCATCCAGGTGAAATCGGTAGGTGGGGAACTGGTTTTCGAATCCTCTGCCGAGCTTCGGTTCCCGAAAAAGAACGATGGCCTTGACTATCCTCTCTCCCCCGGTACCGGCGGAGGAAACCTCGATATAGTTACTGCCGAGAGCAATGGGCGTCCTGATATAGAAGATCTTCCTTTTGGCAACCACCTCCTGGTGGCTGCCTCCGTTTAAGGTAAGGCCTATCTTACCACCCGGCTTCGGAACCTGTCCGATAATATAGATAGCATCCTGCCGGGTTTTGGTGAAGTTGTTGGGGAAGAGGATGCGAAACCGGCCCTTTTTCTCCGGCCCGATCCCCGCCAGCTGAACGGTTACCTTCGGCACCACAAGACCTTCCACAAACGCCACCGCATCCTTGAGTTCATGCTCCTGATAACTCATTATAACCTTGGCAATCTTACCGTCTTTTCCTATCACCACGAGGGAAGGAAGGGTCGTGATGCCGTACTGCTTACTGACCTTGAGGTTTTTGTCAATCATAACCGGGTACTTAACAAGGGTCTCATGACCCTTATAGAACCGCCTTACCTGAAGGGCACCGTAAATATCGAGGTTGACCCCGATGACCTTGATGACATCGGGGGAATATTTTTTCTGAAGTTCGGAAAAAGCCGCGATGGACTGAACACAGGACGAGCAGTATATGGAGCCGAACTTTATTACAACAACCTGCTTGCCCAACAGGGGGGCGATGTCCACAGGATTGCCGTTCAGACCCGTGCCCGCGAAGGGAACCGCCTTGTCACCCTCTGAAATCCGGGCCCATGCCGGGGAAGGAACAGCAACGAGGATAAAAAGCCCGGACAGTATTACCGCGAGCAGGCGGCAGCTACCGACTCTGGGAAACCATCTTCTCACGGAACCATACACCAGCGGGCCTAGAGAACCTTCTTGAAAGCCGCCTCGATATCTTCCTTGGGAATACGTCCAACCTTGGAGAACTGAACGGTTCCCGCTTTATCAATGAAATAGAGGGTTGGTGTGCCTGCGACACCGTAGGGGTCCGACACCTTGAAAGATTCGTCCGGATTCAACTCATCGATAATAACATTAAAGGAATAGTTCTCCTGCTTGACGAAGGCGGCGATAGCATCCTTCATTGGAGTACCATCTATGGCCACACCCACAAACCCGATCCCCCTGTCCTTGTATTCCCGGGTCAACTCCTGAATAACCGGGAGTTCCGCCTTGCATGGTTCGCAGAAGATAGACCAGAAGAAGATAAGGACGCCCTGTTTTTTTGCCAGAAATTCCTTCATGTTAAACTGGTTCCCGGACAGGTCTTCAATTGTAAAATCCGGCGCTGTATCACCGACCTTTAGCATCTCGATGCCACTGATCATGGGGATGGAGGTCATCTCTTTCTCACCATCCTGGGCATACAGGGATGTTGCCGGAAACATTAACGACGTCAGGAGAGAGAAAAAAACAATACAGGTGGATCGTCTCGCTCGAATACGGAACATCGGAATCCTCTCCTTAATTGGGCGGTTCTTCCTGCAAGTCCTTCAATCTTGATGACTTTGCAAAAAGTCATCAAGACGTCCACTGATGGGCGCTCAAATCGAAGATTTGTGAGGAAAGTGAAAATGACACTTTTCGCTTTCCGTGGAGTAAAAAGCCATTGATGGACTTTTTACGACCCTATCAACGTGGTTCAAGGATAAACCTCATGACCCTGTCTTTCGTAAAATCCGTCACGTAGATCCGGTCGTCATCGTCAATGGCGAACCCGCCGGGCTTAAACATGTCCATTTTATCACTAACCAGGCTGAAAATGCTATACTTCAAGCGTTCCAACCTTACCAGCTTCCCCCTTGAACCATCAAGGATAAAAAGATTATCTCTCCGATCGGCCCGTACCCTTACAGGGTCCCCACCCTCCGGGAACACCGGCAGCAAGGATATCGTTTCTTTGTATTCGCCTCGCCGGTTGAATCGCAGCAGAGCCTTCTTCCGGCGGTCCAGAACGTTGATGAAACCCAGGCGGTCGGCCGAGAAGGCGATGGAGACGGGATCGGCAAACTCCCCCTTCCTCCTTCCCATATCACCCCATTCATCCACGAAGGTGCCGCCCTTGTGGAACTTGAGAACAGCGCCCCGATTCCGGTCCAGGACATAGACATATCCCTGGAAATCTACGGCCAGATCTACTGGGTCACGAAACTCCCCCGTCCTGATCCCTTTTTTCCCGAATGAGAGGATAAAGTTCCCCTTGAGATCAAACTTGCTGACCGAAAAATTCTCCCTATCGAGGACATAGATAAACTCATTGTCCGCGTCCAGGGCGATGGCCACTGGATCCCTGAACTGTCCATCGCCTTCTCCCTTTTTTCCCCACTTCCGCACAAAATCCCCGTCCTCATCCATCTCCTGGACGCGGTAGTTCCCGGAATCCAGGATATATACGTTGTTGTCATCATCGATGCATAGATCAACCGGATCATCAAAATAGAGCTTTCCGACACCGAACCGCCCAACAGTCAGATCCTGCTCCAACGAAACGGAGTCGTTCCGAATTATTATTACCTTGTTTTGACGGGAAAATGCCGGGGATGGCGAAATAATCTCCAAGAACAACAGGAAAAACAGAACGAAAACGGCAAAACAGCCCACCCGGAGGGAAAAGTTGTCTTCCCCGATCGCCTCAGGGGGAATTCCGGAAGGCCGCATTGAATTTTTCCCTATTTCCCCGGCGCCACGGTCTTCATCTGCTCTTCCAGGCGCCTCTTTTCCGCCTCGGCGGCGGCTTTGAGCTTGGCGGATTCGTCCGCCTTGATTCGCACGAGTTCTTCCTTGCGCTTGCCTTCTATCTCCTTTGACATGGCCTTTACCAGGGAATGGACTACCTCACGCCCGATGTCCAGATCTGTGGGCCCCTCGTTCAGACCGAAAACGCGGCCCCATGAAAAGCTGCCCCTGTGGGATCCGCTGCCCACCCAAATGGGCTTTCCGGTGGCCGTGTCGAGGAGGGTCAGGGTCAAAGATACGTGCATTGCGGCCTCCGAGCCCTCGCCCAACCCCCATGCGTTGATATCCCCGAGAAGGAGGGCCTGCGCCTTCATCTCCGATCCCATCTTGCCGACCGTCTCGGCATCCAAAGCGTCGATTTTCCTGATTTTCAGGGCCTTCAGGACACTTGCGACATAGCGGGGATCCTCAACCTCCTCAAATGTACCGGAGATGTTTAGTTCCGTCAGAAGAAGATCCACCACCTGGGTTTCGGCCCCCTTCTCACCCGCGATGTTTTCAATGGGCAGAATCGCCACCTTCTTCAGGTTGAGATACTGTCTCTTGCTCTCTGAGGGTTTAACGGACGTCCGGACGCTGGGCACGCTCGAACATCCGAAAACGGCCAGCACCATGGTCATGGTGAAGGCAAGGTAAACTTTTCGGGCGATCCTATTGATCATCTCATCCTCCTTGACTGTTGAGAACCTCGTAAAAAGTCTCTTCGGTCTTTATTGCCTCGCGGTCACGCCGTTTCTAATAGATCTTTACATTATCAATTTATGGTTAAAATTCCATGGAAAATTCCGCGGTATACGTCCTCGTGACATCCTTTAGCGCCGAAAAAGTCCTCCCGTTCTTGGCGGAAAGGCTGAAGGTCATATTGTACAGCGCCCAGTCGAGGGATGCCTCGAAGGTATCCTCATTGTCTCTGTCGCTGGAACTCATGTATTTATACTCAACATCCCAATCGACATTTCCGGCCAACGTCATGGTAAAATGGGCGTCGAAATCCCCGTCGAAAGTGGGTTCGTCGGTCAGGTCGGTACTGCTGATGGGCCGTTTATATGTCCCGGTATGGTCCAGGAAAATCGTCCATTTCGAAAATTTGAAGTCCCAGGACATCTCATAGTCCAGGGTGAAAGTCTCCTCCTTCTTTTCTCCCTCAGAGATGGATAAAGTGTAATCCGGTTCCACGATGAGGGTAAATGGCTCGGGAAGAATAAACTCATAGGTGAATTTAAGATCCACCTTGTCCGTGGAGGTTGTATCATTGGCCGCGAAATTCGTTTCGGTGGATAATTCCAGGGACGGTTCGAACACCAGGTTTGGGACGTTCAAAGTCTCCCCTTCGTAGGTCATCTTCAGTTTGAAGTCACTGGACTCACCGGTTTTAGTCCCCTTCTCATGGTCGGAGCTCTGATTGTAGGAAACATCGAAGGTCAGGTTTTCCATGGGAACTATGGTCGCGCTTAAGTCGAACTCGTTCTTTCTGGTATCGGTGTTCAGGCTGCCGTCGGCGAAATCATCATTCGTCCAATCGAAGTTCTGCTTGATGGAGTAGTCAAGATATTTGGAAGGGGTCCCTGCAAATTCCAGGGTGAAGGATGATTCCAGCTTCTTTTCATCATCCTGGGGAACGGGGCTTTGAAGCCTATTCCTCTTGAGATCCAGGGTCTCGGTCAGGGAACCCACCGACAGAAATTCCTGGGTCATCTCGGAGGAAAACTTGATGTTTCCCTCCAGGGTGTCCTCGACGAAATTCTTGTTATAGGTCAGTTCAAGATCCGAATTGACCTGGGGAAATGTATCAAGGGTGAACAGCAGTTTATTCTTCAGGGTCTTTGACGGGTCTCTGGAAATGACGGCACCCGCATTGTTCAGAATATCGTTCTGTTCCCCGGTCCACGAGCTGTCGAAATTCAGCTTTAACGAATCCGTCAACAACCGATTCAAGGAAAGGTTGAAATCCCATTTCCGGTCTTCGGTATCACTATTACTGTTCAGCCGGTCATCAAGAGATTCCTGCTTCCAGGAGGCGTCAAGATCCAGCATTTCACCAAAGCTGTAACTGGAGGTCATATCCAGTTTTTTCTCCAAAGTATCCTCCAGGTTCTCCTGGTCGTTGGTAAGGATCTCATAGGTCGCCTCCATAGAGGGGAGAAAAATTGGTGTGAGTGAAAGCTTCGTGCTGAGGTCTATGGCGTCCTTTCGGTTAGTGTTGAACTCGTTGGTGAGATCGATGGTGTCCTCTGCCGTAAAATCAAAGGTGGCCTGAGGATTGACGAGGCTGAGGTCGAGATGGGGAACGGCATTCTTGGTGTCCACGTCGTCTGAGTTGTGAACGTCTTCCATTGTCAGTTCAAAGTTTGTCGACATATCCAGGCGGTCCGAAAAGGTGACTCCCCAGTCAAGTGAATAGTCCTGTTTGAAGGTCTCTGTAACAATCCATCCGTTTGGGTCGTAGTTCTGCTCACGCTCATAGCTGTTGTCGATGGAAAAATAGGGCGCGTCAGCCATCAGGGGGCCGCCGGCCAGGAAAAACGTAAGTTGAAAGCAGGCAAAAATACAAAAAAGCACCCACCCATTCGGTGATATTTTCCTCAACCGTTGAGGCTCCCTTCAACGACAGAACGCTACAGGCACCCCCCCGCCGCATCATAACCGATGTGCAAACCGCATTCCGTGTTTTTTAAAAACATAAACCGGCGTAACATACCATATCCTGGGTATATTTTCCAAGCGGATACTACCTGTGCGACATCCCGATCCGGAAACATGTATCAAATGACCCCTTCGACACCAAGTACTGGGTTATTTAACCCAGACCCTATACCAACGGCCAACGGCCAATGCTTACCCGCCGTAGTCTTGGCGAAGGTGGGTCCAACGGGATAAAACAGCCGGACCCTCGACAGGAACCCGAAGTCCGGCTTGCCGGGTCAAAGCCTATGGCAAAGACGGGAGCACATGGGGGGTTTTCACCCCTTGAATTACCTCATATAATTGATCCGACGATCACGTTTGTACCTATATGAAATGTTATTGAGGCAAGGCGGTGTTTCATGCGCCACGGACACGGGGAGAGATGAAGGAGATCGAAAAAAATCTGTTTGCGCTTGCTGTCGGAGTTTCGCTCATCATTTTGATCGAGGTTCTACTGGCAGTGGCCGGGGTTACACCGCTAAAGGACAAAGACCCTTTCGTGGGGTTCAAGGGCAGCAGCCCCGTATTCATCCCAAAGCCGGGCCACCCGAACACCTATTTTCTGAATCCGGCAAAGGAAACCTATTTCAACCGGCAGGAATTCAGATATCCGAAACCTTCAAAAACCTTCAGGATCATATCCTTCGGCGGTTCGACCACCTATGGACGGCCATACATCAACGATACCTCTTTCCCAAGCTGGATAAGCAGGATCCTGAATAACGCCCAAACCTCCGTCAATTTTGAGAACATCAACATGGGCGGCATCTCATACGCCAGCTATCGGGTGAGAAGGCTGGTCAGGGAGATGGCCGCATATTCCCCCGACCTGTACATCATCTACAGCGGCCACAACGAGTTCCTGGAATCCAGGACCTTCCAAAAAATCAAGAACGAACCCGAGGCTCTGAGAAAACTGCGGGACTTTCTTCACCGGTCACGGATATACACGGTAATCAGCAGCGCCGTCTACCCGCTCAGGAAAAGTCGGAAAACGGTTTTGCCCCAGGAGGTCAACGCCAAGCTTGAAGAAATTGGTGGGTACGAACTTTATCACAGGGACCCGGAGTTTCGGAAAGTGGTCATCGCCCAGTACCGCGACAGCATCGAGAGAATCATCAGATTCTGCCGGAAGAAGGGCATACCACTTATCCTATGCACGCTGCCTTCCAACCTGACGGGGATATCACCCTTCAAATCTGAACATGGGGCGGGCCTTTCTCCCGGAGACCTCGCGGAGTGGAACAGGCTTATGGACTCCGCAGAGGATGAACTGAATCGGCACAATTTCACGGGCGCCCTGGACCGGATTCGCTCGGCGGAAGTCATTGACGCTTCCTTCGCCTACCTGCAATACTTGAAAGGGCGGATCCTTATGAAACTCGGGAAACCCGACGAGGCCGGTAAAGCGTTCCTCCTGGCAAAGGAGGAGGATATTGTCCCACTGAGGGCCATCGAGGCATTCAACGATATCATCCGGGAGCTTGCCGAAAAGTACCATGTCCGCCTCGCGGACGTGGAGGCCGCCTTTCGGGACGTGGCCCCCAACGGGCTGCCGGGAAACGAGCTTTTCGTCGACCACGTTCACCCCACCATCAAAGGGCAGCAGTTGATCGCCTGGACTGTTCTCAGTACCGCGGGAAAAGCCGGCTTATTGCCCCTTGACCCCATGGCGAACGAATCCTCAAAAGAAAAGATAATGGCCTTCCTCAGAAAGGAAAACGACAGGGTCACGCCCCGATACCGGGCCATGGGATACTGGGGAGTCGGGCGGGTTTTCCACTGGGCCGGCAAGTATCCCGAAGCCGAGGATGCTCTTCTGAGAGCATGGAAAACGGTCAAGGATGTGGCGGAAATTCCATTTCTTCTCGGAGACATGGAACTCATCAGGAGAAACCCCCGGCAGGCCCTGACATACTTTCAGGAGGCACAAAAAATAGGGGGGGAGGAGGTCAGGACCGCCTACGGGATGGCCAAGGCAGCCATACAGCTTTCCGACGGCGAAAAGGCGCTGAGAATACTTAAGGGGATTCCGGACGCCGAAAGAGAGCCGATCAGACACCTCGGGTACACGGGGGAGGCGCTTCTGCTGGCTGGGAAGACGGGCGAAGCGGTGAAGAACCTGGAGGCGGTGGTCGTAAAGGCCCCCGACGTCCGAAGATTCCTTTTCTCGCTGGCCAGGGCCTATGTCGTCAAGGGAGACGAATCCTCCGCCCGGAAAACTTTCGAAAAGTATGCCGCCCTCTCGGGGCCGGCCAAGGACGACTATGAGGATTTCCGCCGGATTACTCTGGATACGTTCCACATGCAGGGAGAAAAAAGATGAGCAGGGTAGCGATCGCCGCGGAGATATGGTCTTTCCTGAAGGAGAGAAAAAAACTGATTTTCCTGCCACTGATTGTGCTGCTGATACTTCTGGCGGTCTTCGCCCTCGTGGCGGAGGTGCCCGTCCTGACGCCGTTCATCTACGCCCTGTTCTAGAAGGTCCGCCTGTCAATATTGATGATAGGGTCGCAAAAAGTCCATTTATGGCTTTTTGCTCTACGGAAAGCGAAAAGTGTCATTTTCACTTTCCTTACAAATCAACAACTTGCGTTGCAAGTCATTGATTTGGGCGCCCATCAGTGGGCGCATTGATGACTTTTTGCGAAGTCATCAATATTGCCGCTCACAGGACTTCCTCTCCACCGGGGAGCATGGCTCCCAGTAGGTCTCGAAGGACCGGTCAGGCCCCTTTTTCAGGAATCGCCTGCCCATCAGCCTGGCCGCTAGTGCGGTGGGAAACAGAACCCCATAATAACCCAATCCAAGGAAGAGGCTGAAAACCCAGCGACCCACCGTGGATGAGACACGGCTCCAATACCGGTGAACAGGGGAGAGGGTTTCCGGAATGAAGAGCCCCGCCCCCACCAGGGGAGCCCCAATGACGATCAGGGTCCACCAGTAATGGGGTGAAAACCTCCAGCGAATGACAATCGACATGGTCACAAGGCCGAAGCCGGTGGTAATACCGAAGATGCGGAGCCGCTTTCTTCCGGTTCTACTGCAGGAGGATGCCGTAGGTCCAACGGCATCATGCATGGCCGCCTGGTCCGCCCGGTCGAGCAAAAAAGGGCCGATGACCATGGCATCCATCCCCGTGGCCATGAAGCATCGATAAGCATCCTCCGGGGTGCAGACGATGGGCTCGCCCCGGACGTTGAAGGATGTGTTCAAAAGGAGAGGACAGCCCGTCATCTCCTTGAACGTCTCGATCAGGCGTGTGAAGAGGGGGCTCCTTCCCTCCTCCACGGTCTGAACCCGTGCGGTGTTGTCCACGTGGGTTACGGCGGGAATGTCGGAACGAACGGCATTCATTTTTTCCATGCCTTTCAGGGACGCCTCTCTCTCATCCAGCTGCCGCAACCGCTCCCTTCGGACCGGGAAGACCATCAACATGTATGGGCTTTCGGTGGACATGCCGAAGAACTCCGGAGCGCTGGATCTTAGGACAGACGGCGCAAAGGGTCGAAACCCCTCCCGGAACTTGATCTCCCGGTTAATCCGACGCTGCATGTCCTGACGCCTGGCATCTGCCAGGATGGACCTCCCTCCCAGTGCCCTGGGTCCAAACTCCATCCGGCCCTGGAACCAGCCCACCACTCCACCTTTCGATAAACGCCGGGAGACATTTTCCAGCAGGCCGGGTTTGGAATACCGCCTGTATCTGGCCCCCATTCGAATCAAAGTAGTTTCAATCTCCTCTCCGGAATATTCCGGGCCGAGGAAAGCCCCCATCATCAGGTCATTCCGGCCGTCTGGGGACCTTTCCTTCTCCAGGTACTGGTGCCATCCGTACAGGGCTGCGCCGAGGGCCGAACCGGCGTCTCCCGCGGCCGGCTGGACCCAGATATCCTTGAAGATTTCCTTCCCCATCAATTTTCCGTTGGCAACGGAGTTAAGAGCCACCCCGCCGGACATCACCAGCCGCTCCAGGCCGGTCTCCCGTCTGACGAACCGGGCCATCCGCGAAATCACCTCCTCGGTGACCTCCTGCACGGACCGGGCGAGGTCCATGTCAATTCGGCGGATGTCGGATTCAGGAACCCGCGGGGAAACCCCGAATAGGGCATGAAAACGGGGGCTGGTCATGGTCAGCCCGGAACAGTAATCAAAGTATTCCATGTTCAGCCGGAAGGACCCGTCCTCCCGAAGGTCCATCAGTTCGGAAAGGATCAGGTCCCTGTAGACGGGCTCGCCGTAAGGGGCCAGGCCCATCATCTTGTACTCGCCGGAGTTCACCGGAAACCCGGTGAAAGCGGTGAACGCCGAATAGAGAAGGCCGAGGGAATGGGGAAAGCGCAGTTCACCTGTCAATTCGATCCGATTTCCCTCCCCCACCCCGTAACCGGCCGTCGCCCATTCGCCCACACCGTCCAGGGTCAGGATGGCTGCGGTCTGAAACGGGGAAGGGAAGAAGGCCGCTGCCGCGTGGGACTGGTGGTGGGAGAGGAAGATGATCCGCCCGGTAAACCCTGTTTCCCTCCGGATGATGTCCTTGATCCACAGTTTTTCCCGGAGCCACATGGGAACCGCGTGCAGAAACTGCCTCAGCCCCCTGGGCGCATAGGCCAGGTAGGTTTCCAGCAGGCGCTCGAAGTGAATGAACGGCTTTTCATGGAAGGCGACCAGGTCCAGGGATCCGGAGTCCACTCCACCCTCTTCCATGCAGTAGCGGATGGCGCTTCCCGGAAACCGCGGGTCGTGCTTCACCCTGGAGAAGCGTTCCTCCTGGACCGCGGCCACGATCTTGCCGTCACGGACCAATGCCGCGGCGCTGTCGTGGTAGAAAGCGGAAATCCCCAGGATATTAACCTGACGCCCGTTCTCAGCACGATTCCCGGACCGCTTCCTTTTCATGGTCACAACCTAGCAGAAAGGGATGGGAAAGAGAATCGAGGGAGCGCGGTAATCTCATGCGGAACGATCAAAAAAATCAAAAGCCTTCAACACGGGGTACACGGGGTTAAATCAAAGTCCTTAACGGGTTAAAACCAGGACTTTATGGCTGGATCTTCTCTGTAAAACCCTCTTTTAAACCCTGTGGCGTGACCTCCAAGTGGTCACGCTGCGTTAAATTATCTGTTGACCCTGGAAGCTTTCTACTCCAGCGGCACAACGTACCCCAGCGTCTGGCCGTACTCCACCCGGTCCCGCTCCTCGGCGACGAAGGTCGCGAGCACCCCGTCCCTGGGAGCCTTGA
>JAADHJ010000049.1 GCA_013151915.1 Deltaproteobacteria bacterium | reverse complement strand
CTCTCGTCTCCCTCGATGCTCCTCGCAATGACTTCGCTGGTCATCGCGAGCTGAAACCTATGCGAAGCGATCCCGTGGCGACCGGAGGGCGCTGCAACGGACTTTTCGGCTTCCGTCCTCGCTCTTCAACCTTCGCCGCGACAGGTCGCCGGGATTGCCGCGTCTACGGTTTCACTCGGGCTCGCAATGACAGCAAAATATTAAAGGTGCGCGTTAACCGGATGAACCCTTTTTATAGGTGTTTTGACATAAAAGGGGGCCGAAAAACGGCCCCCATACTCTCCGGACACTGGACCCTGGACTTTGGACTTTCTTTATTTGGCCAGTGTCCAGTCACCGTCTTTTATCTCGATCATGACGAAATCGTCCTTGGTCAGGCCATTGTGGTCTTCGGGAGAAAAGTTGAACACACCGCCCGTTCCGACGAAGCCGCGGATCTTCTCGATCTCGCTGCGGATCGCAGCCCTGGTGGGCTCAATCTTTTTGTCAGAGAGGTTTTTCAGGGCCTCGACAGCGATACTAAAGGCGTCGTAGGCATGGCCGCCGAAGGTATTGGCGGAACCCCCGAACTTCTTCTCGTAGTTGTTTTTATAGTTAAGCAGCACCGCCTTCTGAGGATCGGAATCGGACAGCTGGTTTACCACGAGCAGCCTGCCGGCAGGGAGGAATGTCCCATTGGCCGAGTCACCCGCAAGCTCGATGAACTTCTTTGAGGCAACGCCGTGGCTGTTGTACAGCGGAATTGTTATGCCCAACTGTTTCCTGTTCTTGGCGATGACGGCAGGCCCCGGGTTGGTTCCCCAGCAGATAATGGCCTCGGCATCGGTGCCCTTTATCTTGGTCATCTGAACGGTCATATCCGTATCCTTGGACCCGTACCGTTCATCCGCCACGATGGTAATGCCATATTTTTCGGCGAACTTCTTGAGCTGGACGCGGCCCGAATCGCCGAACCCGTTGCTGACCGTAATTATAGCGACCTTCTTCTTTCCCTCTTTCTGAAGCTTTGCGTAGATCTTTTCCACCGCCATGACATCCGTCTGCGGTGTCTTGAAGACCCACTTCTTTACCGGCTGAATGATTCTGACCGATGCCGCACAGGAGATCAGCGGCACCTCGGCCTTCTGAACCACGTCTATTATGGCAAGGGTCGCTCCCGAGGTCGTGGGCCCGATAATGACATCAACGTTATCTTTCTTGATAAGCTTCTTTGCCGCGGTGACTGTTTTGGAAGGATCCGCCTGGGTGTCGTAAATAACCACTTTAACGGGAATGCCGTTGATACCGCCCTGGCTGTTGATGGATTCCTCCAGCATGGATACCGTGTTTTTCTCTGGCAGCCCCAGCATGGATGCCGGCCCGCTGGTCGCGAATAACGCGCCGATCTTGTATTCTCCACGTGCCGCCGCGGGCCCCGTCGAACCGATGACCATGGCCACGGACAGCGCAAAAACGGCACACAGAATCGTCGTTTTCCTGATCCTACTCATATTCATCTCCTCTCGCCCCCTGCCTCCTGGTAGTTTATATCGCCCATAACGCGGCTTTGCCGCAATAATGAGCTGCGCCTCTTTTTAACTATGACAATGTCGTAAAAAGTCCATTAATGACTTTTTGCGAAGTCATCAACTTTGATATGGTCGTAAAAAGTCCATGAATGGCTTTTTACTTGACGGAAAGCGAAAAGTGTCATTTTCACTTTCCTCACAAATCTTCGATTTGGGCGCCCCTTAGTGGGCGCGTTGATGACTTTTTGCGAAGTCATCAACTTAGCCCGTATAACTCCTCGCTTGAAAGGAGCTTGAACGGGGTGTCGGCAAAGATCTTTCCCGCCCTGTCCAGGTCCTCAAACCTGAATATGAGGATGGACTTACCGCCTTTCCTGTATGCGTACATGTACTCGATATTGATGTCGTTAACCCCGATGAGTTCGAGAAAGTCCGCCAGCCCGCCTGGCCGGTCCGGGATATCCACCGCCAGGACATCGTTCTCTCCAACCGTAAATCCGGCCGCCTTCAGGGCCCTGACCGCCTTCTCGTTATCACTGACCAGAAGCCTTAATATGCCGAAATCAGCCGTGTCGGCGAGAGACAGGGTGAGTATGTTGATGTCCGCATCGCCGAGGACCCGTGTAATCTGCGCAAGCCTGCCCGATTTGTTCTCCATGAAAACGGAAATCTGTTTGACCTTCATCCTGACCCCCCTACTGAATATTTCGCTCGTCAATGACTCTTTTTGCCTTCCCCTCAAAGCGTTGAAGGGTCTTCGGCTCAACGAGCTTTATTTTGGCCGAGATTCCGAGCATTTCCCTGCATTCCCCGGTCACCTTTTTCTCCAGGGATTCCAGCTTCCTTATCTCGTCGGAGAAAACGGCCTCGTTGACCTCGATCCGCACCTCCAGCGTGTCCAGTGTCCCTTCCCTCCGGACGATGATCTGGTAGTGGGGCTCAAGTCCTTCGATATCCATCAGGAGGCTCTCGATCTGGCTTGGAAAGAAATTAACCCCCCTGATAATCAGCATGTCGTCCGTCCGTCCGGTCACGCGGTCCATCCTCACGTGGGTTCTTCCGCAGCGGCACGGCTCCGGGAACAGGCGGGTTATATCCTTCGTCCGGTACCTTATGACAGGAAATGCCTCTTTGGTCAGGGTCGTAAATACGAGTTCCCCTGCCTCTCCATATGGAAGCGATTCCCCCGTATCCGGGTCAATCACCTCCGGGATGAAGTGGTCCTCAAAGATATGCAGTCCATTCTTGGCCTCGATGCATTCAACGCTCACACCGGGCCCGATGACTTCGGAAAGGCCGTAGATGTCAACGGCCTGGATTCCCAGCTTGGTTTCGACCTGCTGGCGCATGTTCCGGGACCACGGTTCAGCGCCGAAGATACCTACCCGCAACTTGAGCCGCTCCTTTTTGACCCCCATCTCGTCCATAACCTCGGCGATGGTCAGGGCGTAGGAAGGGGTGCAGACGAGAACAGTGCTGCCGAAGTCCTCCATGATCATGATCTGCCGTTTTGTGTTTCCCCCGGAAATGGGGATAACGGTCGCCCCAAGCTTCTCCGAGCCGTAGTGAAAGCCAAGTCCCCCCGTAAAAAGGCCATAGCCGTAGGCGTTCTGAACCACATCTCCTTTTTGGACTCCGGCACATGACAGGGTCCTGGCCATGAGGGCCGACCATGTGTCTATATCCCTCTTGGTGTACCCGACAACCGTCGGTTTTCCAGTGGTCCCGGACGACGCGTGAATACGAACGACCTCGTGCAGCGGAAGGGTGAAGAGCTTGAAGGGATAGTTATCCCGAAGGTCGGTTTTGTTTGTGAACGGCAATCTTTTCAGGTCTTCCAGGGATTTGATCCGGGATGGATGAATCTTCGCCTTATCAAAGGCCTCTTTATAGAACGGGACGGTGGCATAAACCCTCTCTGCGATTTTCCTGAGCCTGTAGGCCTGCAGCGAATCCAGGGCCTCTCTGGGCATGGTTTCGAATTCTTCGTCCCAGATCATGTTTCTCCTCTCCTGCATGAAGGCAATAATGTTCAATGTTCAAGGTTCAACGTGATAAAGAACGTTCAATGTTCAATGTTCAAACGGTACGCTGCTCCTAAACCCAAACAGGAAACAGGATTTTATTTTGTAGACGAATCATGCCCCTGTGTCAATGTCCCCGATCCATATCCCAGCTCAAACGCCTCCAGGTTGACGGACACAAGCTTCCCGGGCATATTTTCCCTGATCACTGATTTCCAGACATCCCCGTCAACAGGAAGAAGGCTTGCAAGAGCCCCCATGAGGACGACATTTGCGGCCTTCGGCTCACCGAGCTGCACCGCCAGCCTCTCCCCTTCCACAACCCGGAGGTCATACCCCCTCTGCCTGATCCTGTCCAATGCGTCGAATGGATAGGGGGCTTCCCCAACCTGGGAGTTGTAGGGTAAAATGGCCCTTGTGTCCGTGAGAATCTTGCTATCGGCCGAAAGCCACTCGAGGCTCCGTAATGTTTCAGCCAGTTCAAAACCTACCAGGAAGTCCACTTCCCCCTTGGGAATCAAGGGCGAATAGATCAGTTTTCCGAACCTGACGTAGGACTCCACCCGTCCGCCCCTCTGGGACATCCCGTGGACCTCACTCTTCTTCACATCGTAGCCCGCCGCAAGAGCAACGTGTGCCAGCAGCTCGCTGGCGAGAATGGTACCCTGTCCCCCAACACCCACGATGAGGATGTTGAAGGTCCCGGAGGCGGTATCGGTCATTTCAGCACCTCGATCGCCTCGAAGCGGCAAACCTGGAAACAGAGGCTGCAGCCCGTGCACCCGTTACAGTCTATGACCGGTTTTTCACCGGGCAAGGCGTCCTTCCTCGAAATCGCCGGACAGCCGATACGCAGGCAGATGCCGCAGTCGGTGCACTTATCCGCATGGATCTCATAGGGCGGTTCCCTCTTGACAGGCTGGTTTTTCAGCAGCATGCAAGCCCCCCTGACGACGATAACCGACGGCGCATCCCTGATTATTTCCTCCTCAAGCGCCGTGTCGATCTCCTCCAGGTCATATGCGTCAACGATCCTCACATGCTCGATACCGAGCCCGCTCAACAGGGTTTCCCATCTCACCTGCCGGGTACGGTTGCCCTTCATGTCAAAGCCGCTTCCGGGATGGTTTTGACGGCCTGTCATGGCCGTGGTGAAGTTGTCGAGGATGAGGATAGTCGCAGGTATCCGGTTGAAGGCCATGTTCAAAACACCGCCCATGCCGCTGTGCAGAAAGGTCGAATCACCTATGACAGCCACCACTTTGCCGTGCTGCTCCGGGAGAACAGCCTCCATTCCGGCCGCCTGGTTGATCCCGGCCCCCATACAGACGGTGGTGTGGATTGCGGACAGGGGCGGCGACACGGCCAGTGTGTAGCATCCGATATCCCCTGCCACAAAAACCTTCTTCCTGGAAAGGACGTGGAATATCCCCCTGTGCGGGCATCCGATACACATGATGGGAGGTCTTACGGGTACAGACTCCGATTCATGCCCCGACGCAGCGAAGTCATCACCGGACCCCTCAATGGCCCGCCTGACAATGCCCGAATCAAGTTCCCCGAAACGGGGGATGAGGGATTTCCCCTCCACCTGGATCCCAAGGATCCTGACCCACTCCTCGATGTGGGGCTCCAACTCCTCAACGACGATGAGCCTTCCGCATTTTCCGGCAAATTCCCGGATCAGGTCCGCCGGCAGGGGAAACACCAGGCCAAGCTTCAGGATGGAGGCGTTGGGTAATGCATCCTTGACATAGTTGTAGCTTGCGCCCGAGGTGATTATCCCCAGGGCGGAATCCGCCATCTCGATCCTGTTGAGGGAACATGATTCGGAAAAGACGGCCACGCGCGCGACCCGATCTTCCAGGTCCCGGTGCCTGACCCTGGCGTTCGCGGGGATCATTACGTACTTGCCCGGGTCCTTTACCAGGCCCGGAATCGGTCGTTTGGCATCTTCGTCCCATTTTGAAACGTCGACAATGGATTTCCCATGGGAAATTCTTGTGGTGGTCCTGAGAAAAAAGGGAAGGTCGAACCTCTCGCTTAAAACGAAGGCCTCCCTGGTAAAATCGAGGGCCTCCTGGCTGTTGGACGGTTCGAGCATGGGGATGCGGGTGAATGATGCGTAGCGCCGGTTATCCTGCTCGTTCTGGGAACTGTGAAGGGCTGGATCGTCCGCCGTGACTATGACGAAGCCTCCCCTGACCCCCGTATACGCCAGGGTAAAAAGCGGGTCCGCGGCTACGTTGACCCCAACATGCTTCATGGCGGCGAGCGCCCGGTGACCGGCGTAGGAAACCCCACCGGCCAGTTCCACGGCGATCTTTTCGTTGGGTGCCCAAATGGCCCTCACCCCACCGAGCCGGGAAATATTCTCCAGAATCTCCGTGCTCGGTGTGCCTGGGTAGCCCGACGCCAGGGAGACTCCGGCATCCAGAGCCCCTTGGGCAATGGCTTCATTGCCTGAGAGGATGCTTTTCAATGGGATTCTTCGGTGGATTCGCCCAGAATAGCCAACTCGGCCTTTGCCTTGCGGCCGTAAACGCTGTCGGCGAAATCCTGGACGACGTTGCGGTATGTGTCCGCCGCCTGGTCCCTGTCCCCCTCAAGTTTGAAGCACCTGGCACGGTCCATCATGAGGACCGGACGCATCTCGACGCCGCTGCTCTCCAGTAGGCCGCTATAGACAGAGATGGCCTTTTTGTAGTTCCCGGCCCCCTCGTACACCCGCCCGAGCAGATACGACGCCTGGAGCTTCCTGGAAAATTCCGGCTCGTGGGAAATGAGATCTTCCAATGTAGCGGCGGCTTCATTGAAACTGCCCATGCGGAAAAGTATGTTGGAAGCGTAGAGGGTGGCGGAATTCCCCTGCACGGTGCGGGGATAACGGGACGACACCTCCCTGAAAGACTTCAAGGATTGACTTAATCCATCTTTGACCTTCCCAATGTCGGACGTTTCATCCCCGAGTGCCAGGGATTGATAGGTTGCAACAGCAATATCCAGTGCCTTGCCGGCGGCCCTGTCCCTGTTTCCCCTGCTCCACATCAACCCGAAAGCGACGATGACCGCGAGGAGAATGGCTCCCCCGGCAAACAGGACAAGTTTGAGATTGTCCTCGGTCCAGTCCAATGTCCGCTGATAAAGAGAGACGAACTCGTCAGGATCAGTGGCCTTTGTCTTTCGAACTCTTTTCTTAATATAACCCATTAACTATCCTCCGAACTATGATGAATTATAGGGTTAAAACCACGGGATGTTATGATCCTCAGAAGACGATCGGCGTTTTGGAAAACGGTTTTTCCCTCACCGGAATCGAGACCTGAGGCCGCCAGAATCGTTTCAGCCATCTTCATACTGATGAGATCGCCTGGAGCATGGGCATCCGTGTTCAGAATGAGGGAGGCTCCGGAGGCCCTTCCGGTGAAGGCGACATGGCCGTTGGCGGCGGAGTGCCCACTCCGGGCCGTGATCTCGAGGTAAACCTCGTTTTCAGCCGCCAGTGCGGCATCCGTTTTAGAAATGAGTCCGGGATGGGCCAGGATGTCGACGTCCGGACACCCGGCGGCGGCCGCGTTGGTTCCCGGAGCCACAGGCTCCGTTATTGTCTCGCCGTGGACAACCACCAGGAGCGCGCCCAATTCCCTGGCTTTCGCGGCTAACTCGGGGATTCTCCCAGGGGGGACGTGGGTAATCTCCACACCTGGAATGACCTGGATTTCAGCCGTGGTTTTCCACGCTCGGGATGCCTCGACAGCCCGGCGGACAAGATCCTCCATGTTCGTTTCATCAGCGTGGTCCGTTATGCCGATGGCCCTGTATCCAGCCGCGACGGCCCGCCTGATGAGTTCCGAGGGCAGAAGTTCCCCGTCGCTGGCAAAGGTGTGAGTGTGCAGGTCTATCATTCCCGGGTTACTCCTCGGCCTTTCCCTGGCGCGAGTCAAACGGGATAACACAGATGATGTTCCTCTTGTTGATGGCCACGAAGGGAACCTGGCTGCTCTTGCCTGTGGACTTGACCCTGACCTCGACATCCGTGAGGTGGATGAACGGTTTTCCATCGTTCAGGACATCGCTTTCCCTCCGGTTAATGTTGATAAGATGAAGCAGCCCGATGAATTCGTAATGCTCTGTGATAACGAACACTTTGGACTTTGTCTCTTTCATTATTCTATTATGGTCAAATGACATGGTTCAACTCCCTTCGACATTCATTTTAGACAACATAAAAACCATTCGATAAAGCTCCCGATTCCCTCCTCAATGGGTGTGGAGGGACTGTAGCCCAGGGAAGAACGGGCATGGTCAATATCCGCAAATGTGACGGGGACATCCCCGGGCTGAACCGGAAGCATCCTCAGCCTGGCCTTCCGGCCGATCCCCTTCTCGATCAGCTCGATTACCTCAAACAGCTCAACGGTCCGGGACTCGCCGAGGTTGAAAATCTCGTACCCATGGGGTTTTTCAAGCGCTTTCACAATTCCATCAATAATATCGTCAACGAAAGTATAATCCCTCCGGCTGTGACCATCACCATACACTGTAACCGGTTTTCCGTCTCTAATGAGTTTTGCAAAAAGGTGAATGGCCATCTCGGGTCTTTGCCTTGGCCCGTAAACGGTGAAAAAGCGGAGGCACGTCACCGGTAGGCCGAAAAGGTGATGGCAGGTGTAGCACAGAAGTTCCCCAGCCGCCTTGGACGCCGCATACGGGCTGATAGGACGGCTGACGGGATCCCTTTCACAAAAGGGTATCTTTTTCTGATTCCCGTATACGGAGGAGGAAGACCCGAAGATAAAGTTGGCGACCCCATGACTTCTGGCGGTCTCCAGTAAAACGGCCGTTCCGGTTACGTTGATATCGTAGTAGAGAACCGGTTTCTCGATGGAGGGTCTGACCCCGGCCATGGCGGCGAGGTGGACCACCGCTTCCGGTTTTTCCCTCTCGAAAAGTGCGTTCACAAGGGCCGCGTCCCTTATGTCCCCCTCCCGGAGGGTAAATCCCGGGTTTGCCGTAAGGCCGGCGATGTTGGATCGCTTGATGGCCGGGTCATAAAAATCGTTGAAATTGTCCAGGCATACCACCCCATAACCAAGTCCCAGAAGCCTCTCGCATAGATGGGATCCAATAAATCCCGCTCCGCCCGTCACGAGAACCTTTCCGGGCTCAACTGCCCCTGCAGCGGGGCTCCTTGCCTGCATTTCCACGGTGACTACGGCCTTCCAACGGATACGTATTTAAACCCCATCTCCCGTGTGAGGTCGGGGTTATAGACATTTCTAAGGTCCACAAGAACAGGCTCCTTCAGAAGTTCCATGCACTTTGTCAGGTTCAGGAGACGAAACTGGTTCCACTCGGTGGCGATTACCATCACGTCGGCATCCTCAACGGCATCATAGGCATTTTTACAGTATTTTATTCCCTCATCACCCAGGACATCCCTGGCCTGCTCCATGGCAGCGGGATCGTATGTCTTTACGTTCCCGCCTTTCTCTAATATCCCTCTGATAATTACCTCGGCGGGCGCCTCCCGGAAATCGTCGGTATTGGGTTTGAACGCGAGCCCAAGGAGAGCGACCGTTTTTCCCTTGAGGGAGCCGCCGGAGGCCTGCATGATCTTCTCGAAGGCTTTTTTCTTCTGATTTTCATTGACCCGGACCACCGATTCCACAATCCTGGTCGGCGCCCCTACCTCCCTGGCGATACGCGTCAGGGCGTTGGTGTCCTTGGGGAAGCAGGACCCCCCGTAGCCCGGACCGGCGTGAAGGAATTTCGGCCCTATCCTGCCATCAAGCCCCATTGCCTTGGCAATTGTGTTGACGTCGCCTCCAATGGCCTCGCAGATATTCGCCATCTCGTTTATAAAGGAGATCTTCGTGGCCAGAAAGGCGTTGGAGGCGTATTTTATCAGCTCGGCCGTGACGACATTGGTTACCACAAAGGGTGTTTCGATCAGATAGAGCGGTCTGTAGAGATCCTTGAGAATGGCCTTGGCCTGGGAACTTTCGGCGCCTATAACGATACGGTCAGGCCGCATGAAATCCCCAATGGCTGATCCCTCCCGCAGGAATTCCGGGTTCGAGACGACGTCAAAGTCATTATCCGGTCTGCAGCGGGAGAGGATCTCCCGTATTTTCTCTCCGGTTCCCACCGGAACCGTGCTCTTGGTGACGATCACCTTGTAATCGTTCATGTTTTCCCCGATGTTTCTGGCCACGTCTTCCACATAGGTCAGATCAGCGCTCCCATCCTCCATGGGCGGTGTCCCGACGGCGATGAAGATAACCAGGGATTCTTCAATTCCATCAACGATATTGGTGGAAAAGCGCAGTCGCCCGTCTTTGCTGTTTTTCCTGACCATTTCCTCAAGCCCGGGCTCGTAAATGGGGATCTTGCCTTTCTTGAGCAGGGAAATCTTCTCCGGGTCCTTGTCCACGCAGGTCACATCAACCCCGAACTCGGCGAAGCAGGTTCCTGTCACCAACCCGACGTACCCGGTTCCAATCACCGTGATATGCATTTAAACCTCCTGTATTTAAGAGTCAAAAAAAACGTTCAAAGTTCAAATGTTCAACGTCAGGGATCCGCCCTGCTCCCTTCGACTGGGCTCAGGGCAGGCAGGACAGGGGGTCCAGAGGGGTTTTCATGTTGAACGTTGAACGATGTTCTATCCAGTTGAACCTTGAACGTTCCTTTCCTACGTTGAACAATGTTCTATCCAGTTGAACGTTGAACCTGGAACACGTTCCAGGTTCAACGGTTCTTGATCCAACGTGGGTGCTTAATGCCGAACTGTTGAATCTTGTAGTGCATTACCCTTTTTGAGATGCCCAGTATTTTCGCGGCGTCCTTCTGGATGAAGTTCGCTCTCGTCAGTGCGTCCATGACGGCGGCCTTTTCCAGATCTTTCAGGACCTTTCCCGAGTACCCCGAG
Source organism: Deltaproteobacteria bacterium (assembly GCA_013151915.1). NCBI lineage: Bacteria > Pseudomonadati > Myxococcota > Myxococcia > Deltaproteobacteria bacterium. Next base: position 7,931 of record JAADHJ010000049.1, on the reverse strand, counting down.
GAGGCCCTGGAAGCGCCGATCTCCTCGGGCAGCTGGATGTCCGTCGCCTCGATTATCTCCCCGGTGCTGGTCAGGATGGCGCGTTCGATAACGTTCCTTAACTCTCTGATATTTCCAGGCCAGGGATACTCGGCCAATTTCTCGAAAGCCGCTGAGGAAATACTTCCAACATGCTGTTTCATAAGCTCTTTTGGAAGAGCTCTCATAAAAAATTCGGCCAGAAGGGGAATATCTTCCTTTCGACTTCTCAAGGGAGGCACACGGATGGTGGTGGCCGATATGAACGCATGCAATTCCTCGCGGAATCCTCCTTCGCGCACCTTTTTGCCAAGGTCCGTGCTCGACGTGGCGATGAGGCGGACGTCAAGTGAAACGGACTTAGCACCTCCAATTCTCTGGAGTTTTCCGGTTTTCAGAAACTCGAGAAAACGGTCCTGGTTGGCAAGGGAAACATGGGAAATCTCCTCAAGGAGAATGGTGCCGTCACTGGCCTGTTCAAGGCGTCCGGTCCTGGCGCGGCCGGCTCCGTCAAAAGCTCCCCTGACATGGCCGAAGATGTCGCTGATGAGGTATCTTTCCTTGACGCCCGCGCAGTTAACACGCACAAAGCTCCCACCCTGGCGTTCGCTGTTGTAATGGATGCCCCCCGCAATGAGTTTTCGGCCCGTACCCGGCTCTCCGTAAATAAGGACCGGCCCGTCCCGAAGCGACGCATGTTCCGCCTCTTCCAGGACTCTCTTGGTTGAAAGGCTCCTTCCGATGATATCCTTGAACCGGTATATGATGTCCCGCTCGTGCCTGAGATAGGAAACCTCGTTGCTGAGCATCCTGTGACGGATCGCTTTCTCCACCCTCATCTCAAGTTCCGCAAGACCGAACGGTTTCTGAAGGTAATCGTCCGCGCCCAGCTTCATGGAATTTACCGCGCTGTCCACTGATCCGTAACTCGTCATGATGAGGACGTCCGTGTCGGGCGATTGGGATTTGGTCTCCCGAAGCACATCCATGCCGGTTATCCCGGGGAGCTTTACGTCGCAGATGATGACGTCATACTTTGTATTGCCGATCAACCGGAGCGCCGTCTCACCGTCAGGCGCCTCATCAACGTCGTACCCTTTTCCGGATAAAACTTTCGCCACAAGTTCCCTGAAATCAAGATCATCCTCTACTACAAGCAGCATCGCCAATTCCCGACTCCCTTCGGCCCCCGCCAGAAAGGTTTATGGCACATGACAGTGTCGTAAAAAGTCCATTCGTGGCTTTTTACTCAACGGAAAGCGAAAAGTGTCATTTTCACTTTCCTCACAAATCTTCGATTTGGGCGCCCTCCCCGGACGCATTGATGACTTCTTACGAAGCATCAGCTTTAATAAGGTGTTTCAATTTTGTAATAACTTTTCGCCGGTCATTTTGTCAATTTATTTAACGGCGCAGTGTCTGTCACCGCGAACTGGAACCCATGCGACCTGTCCGCCATAGCCCGTAGGGCGCCGTGACGACCTTTTCAGCTCCGCATGAGATTGCCGCGCCTGCGGTTTCACTCGGGCTCGCAATGACAGGAGTGGCGTATGCTTTCCTTCTCTGGACTCTGGACTCTGGACTGACGCTGATCATTGAACGTTGAACCTTGAACCTTGAACGTTTTTTACCACGTTGAACATTGAACCTTGAACCTTGAACGTTTTTTACCACGTTGAACATTGAACTTTGAACGTTCTTTATTCCGTTGAACCCTGGAACACGTTCCAGACTCAACGGTTCTTGATCCAACGTGGGTGTTTAATGCCGAACTGTTGAATCTTGTAGTGCATTACCCTTTTTGAAATTCCGAGAATCTCGGCGGCGTCCTTCTGGATGTAGTTTGTCTTTCTCAGCGCTTCTAAAACCGCCTCCTTTTCCAGGTCCTTCAGATCGAGCGGGGATGCGCCCCACGTCTGGGCCTCCCGGGATGATATGGCGGGGGCGGAGATATTAATGTCCGACACGTCGAGATAGTCCCCATCGGACATGAGAACCGCCCGCTCAAGGGTGTTTTCCAACTCCCGGACGTTTCCCGGCCATGTGTAGCTAAGCATGGTTTTCATGGCCTGTTCGTTGACACCTTTGACCTCCCTCTTCAACTCACCGTTAAAACGCTTGATGAAGTGGTCCGTCAGGAGAGGGATGTCCGCCCTGCGTTCCTTGAGGGACGGCATGTGGATGTGAACGACATTCAATCGGTAATACAGGTCCTCCCGAAATGTGCCTCTTTCCATCTCCCTGATAAGATCCTTGTTGGTGGCCGCGATGATCCGCACATCCGATGAAGTCACCGAATTACCCCCGAGCCTTTCGAACTGGCAGTCCTGGATCACACGGAGTATTTTGGCCTGAATAAGGGGGCTCATGTCCCCGATTTCGTCCAGAAGGATACTCCCGCCGTTTGCCTGTTCGAAACGTCCTATCCGCTGGCTGACAGCCCCGGTGAAGGCCCCCTTTTCATGGCCGAACAGCTCGCTTTCAAGGAGGTTTTCGGGGATGGCGGCGCAGTTCACCTTGACGAAGCTGTTTTTGGCCCTGGGGCTGTTGTAATGGATCGCCCCCGCGATAAGTTCTTTTCCGGTCCCTGTCTCACCGGTAATGAGGACGTTGGTGGACGATGGAGCAACCCTGGATATATCCCTGTAAACTTTTTTTATGGATGGGCTTTCCCCAATGAAGTCCTTGATCCGGTATATGACATCCCTCTCATGCCGCAGGTAATCCACCTCGTTTTTCAGCATTCTCTGCTGCAGCGCCTTTTCAACCCGCATTTCCAGTTCCGGTATGCCGAACGGCTTCTGCAGGAAATCGAAGGCCCCAAGCTTCATGGCCTCAATGGCGGTCTCGATGGTCCCGTAGGCGGTCATGATCAGTACATCGGTGGCAGGGGCGTTGGATTTTGCATGCCTCAGGACTTCCATCCCGCTGATTCCGGGAAGCTTGAGGTCCGTGATCACCACATCGTAATTCCACCGGGACAGCAATTGAAGGGCTGCCTCACCATCCGCAGCGTCGTCCACATGGTGATCGTTGGCCATAAACACCTTGACGATCCCCTTTCGAAGCACTGCCTGGTCTTCAACTATCAGAAACCTGCCCACGCCAAATCTCCCATTTCCGGTTCATAGGCGAAACAACCCCGATACTTCCATATGCCGATTCGTCACACCGGGAAAATCCGCTTACCCCTCCGCGGATATGAACCTGGGTAGTATAACCTTGAACTTGGTCCCTTTTCCATAGGTGCTTTCAATGTCCAGAAAACCCCAGTGCTCCGCCACAACCTTCTGGGCCAGGGACATGCCTATCCCTGTTCCCCCGTTTTTTGTAGTAAAGAAAGGTGTGAAGACCTTGTCGATGACATCCTCCGGGATTCCGATACCCGTATCGGAGATTTCCACCACGATGTTCTCGTTTTCCCTGACGACATGATCCCTGAAGGTTTCGGGGACCTGGCCGCCCGCTTCCGAGGGTATCGTGTAAATGGACGCGCTCAACGTACCGCCATCGGGCATCGCTTCACAGGAGTTGGTAATGATATTTCCCAGCGCATGGGAGATCTGGGATGTATCGAGGAGTACGGGGCCGATGTCGGTCAATGAGAGAGAAATTTCGATATCGTTCCTGCCCTGGATACATTCATGCAGAGTGTCGGTCAGTACCCCTCCAAGATCACAGTACTGCAGGTTCAAAGGCCTGGACCGGACAAAATCCAGCGTCTGGGTGATAATCGTATTGAGCCTTTTTACCTCGGAAAGGATATCCCGTGCGGGTTCCATGCGGGATGGGTCCTTCTCACACTTCAGGAGGAACCCGGCGGACACATCTATGGCGGCGAGAGGATTGCGGATCTCATGGGCAAGCCAGGCCGCCATCTCGCCCAGCGATACAAGGCGATCTCTGATCCGCTCCTTCGTTTCCTGGCGTTCAACCTCCGTAAGGTCCTTGAAGAACAACGCTGTTCCCAGCCGTTCACCATCATCCCCGTAAACCGGAGAGAGGGTATACCCAACGACCTTTCGGTCTCCCGCAGGCTGCCTCTGCAGTTCCAACTCGGCACGGTCCGGCAGAGTATGGATATCAAAGGAGCTCATAAGCAGGTCCGAGAGATAAGGGTAAGACGCAAAGACATCCTTACAGTTCTTTCCTATTGCGGAGACCTCGTCGTCGAGGGAGAGGATCTTCACGGCCGACCGGTTCAGGACAAGTATTCTTCCTTCCCTGTCGATGACGGCAAGTGCGCTCTTCAAATATTTCAGGACATTCAGTGCGAAACCGCCGGGTGAAATCATTACCCTGTCCCTTGGCATCGGCTGAACCATTCGAAAGTCTTCTGTAAACCGTCCTCGAGACCAACTGCCGGTTCGTAGCCGATATGGACGGCGGCGGCTGAAATATCGGCCTCGGAATGCCTTATGTCACCGGGCCGGGGGTCGGTGTATATCCTTTCGGTCGATATGCCGGAAACGGTTTCGAGGGCACCGAGGAGCCCGTTGACGGTAACCTTTTCTCCACCGGCGATGTTCATCACCTGTCCGTTGAGACCCTCGGCCCCCAGGGCCTGAAGGTTGGCTTTAACCACGTCCCCAACGTAAACGAAATCCCTGGTCTGCTCCCCATCCCCGTAAATACGGACCGGCTCGTCCTCCAGGATGGCTGACATGAAAATGGGAACCACGGCCGCGTACTGACTTTCAGGATCCTGCCGGGTCCCGAATACGTTGAAGTATCTCAATGACGCGGTAATCAACCCGAAGAGGGCTGAATATTGCCTGCAGTAGTATTCGCCGGCAAGCTTGTGGAGGGCATAAGGGGACAACGGATCAGGTTCCATATCCTCTTTTTTCGGCGTGGCGGGGTTGTCCCCGTACACAGCCGAGGATGAAGAGAAAATAAATCTTGATACCCCGTTTTCCCGGGCGGCCTGAAGCATGTTGAGGGTACCGGTCAGGTTTATTTCATGGGAGAGGATCGGCTCTTCAATGCTTCGCGGGACCGAGGCGAGGGCTGCCAGGTGGAAAACGGCGGTGACGCCCTTCGCGGCTTCCATACAGGATTGAAGATCCCTCACGTCCGCTTCCCGGATGGTCTCGATATCGTCCGCGATTTCCTGGAGGTTTTCCCTACGTCCTGTCAGGAAGTTATCGAGCACGGACACCCGGTAGCCCTCGGACAGGAGTCCGCGGACCAGGTGTGATCCGATGAATCCTCCGCCGCCGGTAACGAGCACCCGATCACTCATATGCGTTATACACCTCGGTTCCAGGTTTTAACCCTATAAAACCCATTGCCTGTTCTTATCACCGTAAAACCCACCCCTTTAATCATCTAACAGGGATGGGGAGGATAAATTCCAGGCTGGGGAAAAAGCTGATTCTAAAGCTTATTGGCCGCTGATGCACGCTGATTTCCGCTGATAGATCTAAACCTGAACCCTAACCTAAGGATCATCCGGGAAATGAGTACCTGGATGTGGAGTGGATCATACCCCCACCATTCGTCATCGCGAACCGTATCCCGCCATCTGTCATCGCGAGCTGTAACCTATGCGAAGCGATCCCATAGCGGCCGGAGGGCGCCGTGACGAGCTTTTCAGCTCTGGACCCTGGACCCTGAATCCCGCCGTTGAACATTGAACGTTGAACGCTCTTTATCCCATTGAACGTTGGACACCGGGTTAAGGTACGCATTAACCGGATGACCCAAAACTAAAACCTAACCCTGGGGTTAAGCCTTATCCGCGTCCATCTGCGTTTATCCGCGGTAAAGGACTTAAAGACTTATTGGCCGCTGATGCACGCTGATTTCCGCTGATAGATCCAGGGGCGACTCACCATATTAAATTCTCCAGATCTTCGGCCCGTTTTTCCCCTTGAGCGCGTTCCTGGTGTCAAGGATCAGGGGTGCGTTCGCCACGATCATGTCGTAATCGAATGAGTCGTGATCGGTGACGATGATCACGAGATCTGCCATCCTCAAGAGGTCGGGGGCGGCCTCGACGGCAGTGAAGGAACGTTCCCCGAGGTCGAGGGTGTTGATGTAAGGATCGGCGAAGGAAAGCTGAACCCCTTTATTCATGAGACGATTCATGATATCCAGAGCGGGCGATTCGCGAAGGTCGTCAATGTTTTTCTTGTACGCGACCCCCATTATCACGACACGGGCGCCTTTTAACGCTTTGCCGACATCGTTAAGCGCATCCACCGCCCTCGATACCACGTGGGTGGGCATAAAGCTGTTGACCTGCCCTGCCAGTTCGATAAATCTGGCCTCGAAGCCAACCGAACGGGCCTTCCAGGAAAGGTAATACGGATCGATGGGTATGCAGTGTCCCCCGAGACCGGGGCCGGGATAGAACGGAAGGAACCCGAAAGGTTTGGTGGAAGCCCCCTCGATAACCTCCCAGACGTCGATTCCCAACCGGTCGCACATGAGGGCCAACTCGTTGACCAGACCGATATTTACGCTTCTGAAGGTGTTCTCGTGAATTTTTACCATCTCGGCGACCGCCGTAGTGCTCACGGGATAGACCTTTTCCAGAAACTGTCTGTAAAAGAGGGTCGCAATTTTCGTGCATTCGGGGGTCGCGCCTCCGACCACTTTCGGGATGTTCCTGGTGTTGAATGTGGGATTCCCGGGATCCACCCTTTCCGGCGAAAAAGCGACGAAGATGTCCCTGCCTAATTTCATGTCTGTTCCGGTCACGGCGGGAACGACGATCTCGTCGGTTGTTCCAGGGTAGGTCGTACTTTCCAGGATCACCATCATCCCCGAATGGACATGGGGTTTTATCCCCTCGAGGCTGTCGATAATAAAGGAGATGTCCGGATCCCTGGTCTTGTTCAGTGGAGTGGGCACACAGATATTGACCGTGTCGCAATTTGAGAGGACCGAAAAATCGCTGGTTGCGGTAAGCGCCCCCGATTCAACGACCTTTTTAAGAACATCGGAGGGCACATCCGGTATGTACGACTCCCCTTTCAGGATACGGGCGGCTTTGGTGGAGTCGTTGTCGATCCCGATAACCTTGAAGCCGGCCAGGGCCAGTTCCACAGCCAGGGGAAGGCCCACGTATCCGAGGCCGATAACCGCGCAGACAGCGGTACGGGTTTCAATCTTTTCTTTCAGGTTATTCCTTTGCGGCATGGGTGCTCCTTTCAATTTAACATATTTGCTAATGAAGAAAAGTATATGGAAATCAAATGATGGTCAAGGGGAGAAATGGACTTTTTACGACCCTATCAAAGATGACTTTGCGAGAAGTCATCAACGCGCCCGCTTAGGGGCGCGCAAATCGAAGATTTGTAAGGAAAGTGAAAATGACACTTTTCGCTTTCCGTTGAGTAAAAAGCCATTAATGGACTTTTTACGACCCTATCAAGGTTTGACACCGGGATTCTTGAGTGTTAGTTTTCATTACTCATTTTCAGGCTTCATATGCCCTCGTAGCTCAGTAGGATAGAGCACAGGATTCCTAATCCTGGGGCCGCAGGTTCGAGTCCTGCCGGGGGCACCAGATTGCAGGACGAGAACATGACCGAAGGTCAATAGTGAGCTTGTCCCCCGAAGCTTCAGCAAAGGGGGAAGTCCTGCCGGGGGCACCAAATGCAGGGGCACCTTCGCCAAAGCGAAGGTGGGTTCAACGTTCAAGGTTCAACGTGGTAAACAACGTTCAAAGTTCAAAGTTCAATGACCAGCGAAGTCATTGCGAGGAGCGTCGAGGCAGACGAGAGTGACGGTTTACCGCGTCGAAGGGTGGGGTGACCCTCAAGTCACGCCATCGGCGTGACTGTGATGAATTAGCTTTTGACCTTTTCGGCTCTGCATGAGATTGCCGCGTCACTCTCGTCTGCCTCGATGCTCATCGCAATGACTTCGCTGGTCATTGAACTTTGAACTTTGAACGTTGT
>JAADHJ010000048.1 GCA_013151915.1 Deltaproteobacteria bacterium | reverse complement strand
CGATAGAAACGACTGAAAAAGTGTAAACATGTCGGATTTTCTTACGATCTGTGGGGTTGCGGCTAAGTTGTCGATTTGTATGTGATAAGGCTATCCTTCATACCCCTTCTGGTTTAACCTGTCGGCTTTCTTTGCAAAACCTGAAGAAATCAAATGATCATCTCAAACTCCTCATTAAGCTTCTTTCCTTTTAAATTCCTATAGTTACATATTTCATGTCTATGAAATTGATGGTTGGATCAATAATTGCGTAACCATAACAAAGAAGGATAGTCGAAAGAAGCCGCAGGGGACGTCCCTGAGGGGATGAGTTTGGGAGTGTCGAAAAGGCCCGGACCCCTCCAGAATAAACCAGGTTTTAAAAGCGGGATAATTACGTAAAGGAGACAATAAACATGAAAAAGGTAACCCTGATTATCGTATTTTTTGTTTTTGGCTTATGTCTGGCCGGTACTAATGCGCAGGCCACTATATTGACCTTCGACGATGCTGTTTCGGGCGTAAACAGTTACGGCTTTGACAGCAACAGTGACTCGATAAATGATGTTATCTTTTCGACAACCGATCCTCACGGTTTTGGTCTTTATGGTCCCGGCTCGAATATGTCCTTTATCAATGAACCGGGATTAGAGGGGTCCGCCTCATTGAGTCCAGCTCTCAAGGTCGATTTTCTAATCGGCGCTGTGGATTATTTAAAGTTCGGTTTTGCTCTTAGCTATGAGATAACTGATGGCGGGGCAACCTTTGATGTTTATGACAGCTCGGATAATCTTCTCGCTTCTGCATTCGAGTATGCTTTATACACTTATCCGGATGGAACTAACCTGAGCGATTATCCAGAGGGGATTATCGACGTCAGCTTTCCAGGTGTCGCTTCTTATGCTCTTTTTAACTTCGACAGTATTCACACCCTGACCATGGAAGATGAAGAAAGAGACACACTGTATATCATCGATAATTTTGAGGGGATATTCGGAGTTACAGAAGTCCCCGAACCCTCCACAGAAGTCCCCGAACCCTCCACCCTGCTCCTGCTTGGAACGGGCTTGGTGGGCCTGGCAGGCTTCAGGAGGAAGTTTCAGGTTTAGCAAGGTAGTTTTTATGACTTAACATGGCGGCTCTCCGGGGCCGCCTTTTCTTTGCCCTCCTCAACTCCCCTTCCCCTTTGATCCTCCCCTGATCCCTTCTTAATGATTCCTTCTTAACCAACCCATTGGGGTCAACTTTACCCCCTGCGGTCAAAGGCAATCCTGTGAATAATCAAAGAAGGTTCATCCGGTTAATGCGTACCTTTATTATTTTGCTGTCATTGCGAGGAGCATCGAGGGAGACGAGAGTGACGGTTTACCGCGTCGAAGCTACCAGAGCGAAGACGGAAGCTGAAAAGCTTGTCACGGCGCCCCCCGGTCGCTACGGGATCGCTTCGCATAAGTTTCAGCTCGCGATGACAAACGGTGGGATACGGTTCGCGATGACAAATGGTGGGGTATGGTCATCATCCAGGTACTCATTTCCAGGATGAATCATAAAGAAAGACAGGAGACCACCTTCTCAGGTAAATTGGCCTTTACCAATCTGAGATTTTGGCTCAACAGGAGTTTAATTGGAACTTGACTCGATTGCTTCATGCTATAAGATACCCTGAATACTCGAATATTATTGATGTTTTCCCCGGGCGGATGGTCGCCTGGAGGATTCTTTGTGTGGCGAATCCAAGGGAGATGGAACCTGATTGATGATAAATAATAGCTGCCCGGACCGTCTCTCGGCCCTTCTCTGAAAAAATGGGTACTTCCATGGAGTATCTGAGTAACCTGCTGAACCTCATCGGTGAATTCGATCTGGAGGAGATTCTCGCTGTTTTTACGAAGGCGACGGGAGTGGCGTCCATTATCGTCCATGTGGATGGGACGCCCATAACAAAGCCGCACAATTTTACGCGGCTTTGTGAGAAGTATTGCAGGAGCACCGAAGAAGGCATAAGGAAGTGCCGACAGAGCGACTGGTACGGGGGACAGGAATCGGCCCGAAAAAGGGCGCCGGTCATCTATAGTTGTCTCAACGCGGGGCTGATCGACTGTGCGGCTCCCGTAGTTGTTGATGGATATCACCTTGCGACCGTTTTGTGCGGACAGGTGCTGGAAGAACCTTTGGAAGAGGATGTGGCCCGTGAGAGGGCTCTTTCCATAGGGATTTCGGATGTTTCAGGATATATGCGCGAGTTGGCGCAGATCCCGATCATGAGTAGCTCCCGCCTGTTGGACATCGTCAACCTGATGGCGCTTATCACGAAAACGGTGAGCGAGTTGGTGCTTGGAAAGTATCGGCTTTTCAAAAGTTCTCAGGAATACCTGCATGTTCTCATCAACAGCGTTTCCGACAGCATTATTTCAACGGACAACGAACACAACATCACCATGGTCAACAGCGCCAGCGAGCATATTTTTCAATGGGATGCCGGCCAGTTGGCCGGCAGGTCGATTCTGTCACTGCTGGCGGGTCAGGAATCTGTGGATACTTATCTGGATAAAGCCTCAAATCATTGTCGGGAGAAGAGCTGGTTGGGAGAATTGCTGGCGAAGAAATCGGACCAGACCGAATTTCCCGTCCATGTGTCCCTCTCCGGGATCGTCGATCCTGAAAAGGAAAGAAATGCGGGATATGTCGCGGTGGTTCGTGATATCTCGGAGGAAAAAAGGGTCCAGCGAATGAAAGAAGACCTGGTTGCCATGGTGACTCACGATATGAGGAACCCTGTCCTTTCGGTTGAAAAAGCCCTTCAACTCCTGGCCGATTCCGATCTTGCCTTTAACGAACAACTATCGGAGATCCTCACCATGGCCATCGGTACCACGAAGCAGATCTATGGGCTTGCAAACGACCTGCTGGATAACTACCGAAGTGAAAGCGGGCAGTTCAATCTTTTCAAGACCATTTTTGATATCAGGGATATCGTTCATAACAGCATTCAGCAGCTGAAGTTTCATCTGGACGACAAGGGGATCACCATTCGCTATCAGGTACCACCAAAACCGCTGAAAATGGCTGGAGACAGCGTGCGATTGACACGTATTTTTGTCAACCTCCTTGACAACGCTATCAAATACAGTCCAGAGGGGGGTGTGATAGAGGTGTCCACCACCATGGTCTCCGGTTCTGATCTCAAAAGTGTGAAAAACGGTGTTCCGTCCCATTACAGAGAGGCTCTGGTGGATGGGAGATTTTACATCCTTAATGAGATCATCGACAGTGGGGTGGGTATCCCGGAAAAATACCAGGACTCTGTTTTTGACAAATTTTTCACCATTAGAACCATGAATCTGCCGGAGAGAAGGAGCATAGGCATCGGCCTTGCAGTCTGCAAACAGATGGTGGAAGCCCATGACGGCTGCATCTGGTTGAAATCTCCCACAACCCAATGGGACTCCAGGAAAAATGAGGGCTGCATTTTTTCCTTTGTTCTGCCTGGAGTGTGATGATGTCAGCCGCTTTCAATAATTGTTGATCACAGATGTGGTTCAGGCGGTGGCCTGAAGGACAGGACAATGATCTGTAACGAAGTCCAGGAACTGATCAAGGTGTTTGTGGCCGATGACCACCCACTGCTGCGAGCCGGTTTAAGACTTTCGTTCACCGCGGAAAACGGATTCGAGTACGTTGGGGAGGCCACGGACGGGTTTACAGCTGTGGACAAGGTTAAGGCCCTTTGCCCCGACGTTTGCCTTATCGACATCGATATGCCGGGTCTTTCGGGCATCGAGGTAATCAAGATCATAAGGAAGACATCTTCTGAAATGAGGATCATCGCACTTTCCACGTTCAAGGACGAAAAATACGTCAAGGACGCCATGAGAGCCGGGGCGGATGGCTATCTCCTCAAAAGCATCGGCCTCAACGATCTCAGGGATATCGTTAGAGCTTTTTACCGTGGTGAGCAGAAGATCTCTCCATATCTGGCCAATCTGACCCTCCAGTGTGATGGGGAGGAAGAATCTTTCCAAAGGCCCCTTGATCAGTTAACCAGAAGGGAGAATGAAGTTTTCAACCTTATTGCGGAAGGTAAGTGCAACAAGGACATTGCGCGCAACCTGCACATCAGTGAAGATACGGTTAAAACCCATGTAAAAAACATTTACCGGAAGATCCATGCCAAGAACCGGGTCGAAGCGATGAGGGTCGCCATTGAGATGAAAACCAGGGCGTGAGCCTCAGGACGACCCTCTATTGCCAAACATAATGGAGGTGGTAATGAAAATATTTTTTGCTGACCAAGATCCGCTTTACAGAACAGCACTGAAATACAGCCTTGATTGTGAAGAAGATATCATTTCAGTGGATGCTTCCTGGGACGGCATGCAATCCATCGACCGGATGAGACTCGACCCGCCGGACGTCTGCTTGATCGACCTGAACGGAAACAGTTTTTCATGCTTCAGAACTATCAGGACGCTTAAGAAGAACTTTCCTCAGACTAAAGTGGTTGTTCTGTCGTCTTATGACGATGAAAACAGCATAAACGAGGCGGTTGTTGCCGGTGCAGACGCTTACGTCCTGAAAAGCATTGAATCCAAGGAACTGGCCCAAATTGTCAGGGCTCTCCATGAGGGTTCGAACATCACCTCTTTCTATATGCTGAATAGTGAATAACATCACCTCCTCTGCCATACGGCTGCCGGTGTCTTTAGAAATCCTGTAACGGGAGATGATTTACTCCACCCCCCTCCAATATCACCCGAAATACACCCGATAAGGTGAAAAAAACCCCCGTTTCGGGGGATTGCATCTGGTCTCATTTTATTCTTTCATATAAAAGAGGCGGGAATTTTCCCGTGAGACTCATTTTTTCCAGTTGAGACAATCAGGTTCGCGGAAATCACTTGGAGCAGAACCCTGTCAAGAACAGACCGGGTCTGTGGTCCGGGTTGTGGACACTGAATATATCCCAATGTGTGAGGAGGTGGTCAAAAAAATGACATGAGTTTGACATAAGCTGCCGGAGTGGCTTGAAGGGTTTTACTTCGAGCCCGAAACTTGCGGTTCAGCCCCGAGATAGAATGATAGGGGAGGAGGTAAGACATGGGAAGATTGCTTTTGGCGCCATCAAGGTACATTCAAGGTGCCGGAACTATTAAGGAAATCGGAACTCACGCCGGTAATTTCGGTACTAAAGCTCTCTTGACGGGAGGACGGACGGCTCTTTCATCCTGCGGCAGTTCCATCGAGGCCAGCTTGAGGGAGAAAGACATCGACTGTAGATCAGAGAGTTTTAACGGCGAGTGTTGTGACAAAGAGATTCAACGGCTGGTGGATGTGGGAAAGGCCCACGGAGCGGACCTGGTAATAGCCGCTGGAGGGGGCAAGGTTATCGACACAGGGAAAGCCGTGGCCCATGAGATGAAAGTTCCCGTCATTGTTGTGCCCACCATCGCCGCTACTGATGCTCCCTGTTCAGCACTTTCGGTCATTTACACCGACGACGGTGTATTCGAACGCTACCTGGTTCTCCCAAAAAACCCTGAGTGCGTTCTCGTTGACACCACTGTCGTGGCCCAGGCCCCCGTGGAGTTTCTCGTTTCGGGTATGGGCGATGCTCTGGCCACCTTCTGGGAGGCCGACACGTGCGCAAAGAGCTGCAAGCCTAATGTCCTGACGGGCGGAACACCACCCACCCTTTCCGCCATGGCTTTGGCGAGACTCTGCTACGATACCCTTCTGGAGTCCGGCCTTCAGGCTAAACTGGCGGTGGAGAAAAATTCGGTAACGCCCGCTGTCGAGGCCATTGTCGAGGCCAATACGCTTCTGAGCGGACTGGGATTTGAGAGCGGAGGCCTCGCCGCGTCTCACTCCGTCCACAACGGATTTACCATGCTCGAGCAATCCCACGATAAATACCACGGTCAGAAAGTGGCCTTTGGCACCCTGACCCAGTTGGTCCTCGAAGGTAGACCCTCGGAAGATATCTACGAAGTTCTCAATTTCTGTGAAAGCGTCGGCCTGCCCATTACTCTCAAGGATATCGGGCTTGTGAACCCCACAACTGAAGATATCAGGAAAGTGGCTGAGGCGACGACCGCGGAGGGGGAAACAATACACGCCACCTGGTTCCCCGTTACGGCAGATATGGTCGAATCGGCCATCTGGACGGCAGACGCTCTCGGTCGAGAATTTAAAAGGCAGAATTGAGAGTGACATTGCATCCTGAAGCAAAATGAGGAGAGTTCGGCTTAGCCTTTCAAAGAACCTTGTGACAGCTACGGGGGCTGCTGTTGGAGCGCCCCCCGAAGCTGTTGTTTACCGTACCCGGCAGGGTGATAGGAGAAAGTATCATGATTAAGGAAGCGTTGGGAATGATCGAAACAAGGGGGCTGGTCCCCAACATTGAAGCCGCGGATGCCATGGTCAAGGCAGCCAATGTAGTGTTGGTGGGCAACGTCAAGATCGGGGCCGGGCTTGTGACCACCATGGTCCGCGGTGACGTCGGGGCCGTCAAGGCCGCAACCGACGCGGGTGCCGCCGCCGCCCAGAAGGTCGGTGAAGTTGTGTCCGTTCACGTCATTCCGAGGCCTCATCAGGATGTGGAAAAGATCCTGCCCAAGTCTGTGGAGTCCAGTTAGAAATCGTCCTGGATCGAGAATGACATCGGCATATAACCAGGAGGAAATAACCGATGCAAGAGGAATTAATTAACAAAGTTTTAGCGGAAGTGATGAGCAGGGTCGGCTCTGCCCAGTCCGATGAAAAAGTCGCGCCGGAACAGCGTTCCAGCAACCCGGTGCCTTCGGAGGACCTGGTCCAGGTGACGGAGTTCGTCGGGGTCGGCCTGGGGGAAACCCAGGGTATCGTGATCGCAAACCTGGATCCCATCATCCAGGATCTGATGGGAATCGATAATAAATATCGGTCCATCGGGGTTATCGGTGGTCGTATCGGCGCCGGACCGCAGATTATGGCTGCCGACGATGCCGTCAAGGCTACCAACACTGAAATCGTATCCATTGAAATGCCCAGGGATACGAAAGGTGGAGCGGGCCATGGAAACCTGATCGTGTTTGCCGCCGAGGACGTTTCGGATGCCCGGCGCGCTGTTGAGGTCACCCTTGAGACGCTGCCCAAATATTTCGGTGACGTTTATACCAACGATCAGGGGCATCTGGAGCTTCAGTATACGGCCAGGGCCAGCAGGGGACTGCATAAGGTGTTCAATACCCCCGAAGGAAAAGCGTTCGGGTTGATCCTCGGGGCCCCTGCGGTTATTGGGGTGCTTATGATCGACACCGCGGTCAAGGCTGCGGACGTGGAGGTCGTAGGGTATGCATCGCCGGCGAAAGGCACCAGTTTGACCAACGAAGTCATGATCTGGGTCAGCGGTGATTCCGGTGCGGTACGCCAGGCTGTGATTTCCGGCCGCGAGGTTGGCATCAAGTTGTTGGGCGCATGGGGTGATGTACCCAAACCTGTGACCGAGCCTTATATCTGATAAAGAGCAGGAAAAAAAAGGGAGCGACAAATGAGCAAAAGACAGAAACGCTTCCAGGTATTGGCCGATCGTTCGGTTAATAAGGACGGCTTTATTAAAGAATGGGTCGAAGTAGGTCTGGTCGCTATGGATAGCCCCTACGACCCTGAACCTGGGATCAGGATTGAAAGTGGAAAAGTAGTGGAACTGGACGGGAAACCCCGCCGGGAATTCGATATGATCGACACCTGGATTGCCGACCACTGCATTGACACAGAAGTGGCCGCTGAAGCCATGGCCATCGATTCGGTGGAGTTCGCCCGTATGCTGGTGGACATCCATGTACCGAGATCCGAAATCGTTCGCCTGGCTGTCGGAATGACTCCGGCCAAGATCCTCGATATCCTCAAGGTAATGAATGTGGTCGAGCTCATGATGACCATGCAGAAGCTCCGGGCGAGGCGAACACCGTCAAACCAGGGCCATGTCACCAACCTCAAAGATACCCCCGCTCTTCTGGCAGCTGATGCGGCGGAAGGGGCTTTTCGCGGATTTACGGAACTGGAAACCACTGTGGGTGTGGGACGCTACGCTCCCATGAATGCGCTCTCCATACTTGTAGGTTCCCAGACGGGTCGTCCCGGTGTGCTGACGCAGTGCGCTGTGGAAGAGGCGCTGGAACTCACCATGGGGATGCGGGGGCTGACCGCATACGCGGAAACGGTTTCCGTTTACGGCACCGAGCAGGTTTTCGTTGATGGGGATGATACCCCCTGGTCAAAGGCCTTTCTGGCATCGGCCTACGCCTCTAGGGGAGTGAAGATGAGGTTCACCTCCGGGACGGGCTCAGAGGTGCAGATGGGTTATGCGGAACGCAAATCCATGCTCTACCTCGAAATCCGCTGTGTCATGATCACCAAGGGCGCAGGTGTACAGGGTCTTCAGAACGGTTCGATCAGCTGCATAGGAGTTCCGGGGGCTGTGCCTTCCGGGATTCGAGCGGTTCTGGCTGAGAACATCGCGACCGTCCTGATGGACATGGAGGTGGCGTCCGGCAATGATCAGACCTTCACTCATTCTCCTATCCGCAATACGGCACGAATGCTCATGCAATTTCTGCCCGGCACAGATTTTATCTTCTCGGGATACAGCACTGTTCCCAACTACGACAACATGTTCGCCGGATCCACGCACGATTGTGACGATTACGATGATTATCTGGTTCTTCAGAGGGATTTCCAGGTCGATGGCGGCCTGCGTCCGGTGAATGAGGAGGATATTATCGCTATTCGGAACAAAGCCGCCCGAGCGCTCCAGGCTATCTTTGAGGAACTGCGATTGCCGCCGATTACCGATGCAGAGGTGGAAGCGGTTACTTATGCCCATGGCAGCAAAGATGTGCCCGATCGGAACGTACCGGAGGATCTGCGCAGCATCGACGAATTCATGAAACGGGGAGGAAACGGGCTGGATGTGGTTCGTGCTCTTGCAAAACATGGTTTCAAGGACGTGGCGGAAGGAGTCCTGAACATGCTCAAACAGAAAGTTTCCGGGGATTATCTCCATACCTCCGCCATATTCGATGATGATTTCGTTGTTCTGAGTGCCGTGAATGATCCCAACGATTACGAGGGGCCCGGGACAGGGTATCGTCTGGATGGGGAAAGGTGGGAGATACTCAAGAACATCCCCCAGGCAATCAGTCCTGAGGACGTATAGCGCTGCCGGAGTGGAGGATATATGTAATGAAAATTTCTGAAGAGATGGTGAAACAGATTATCCTTGAGGTCCTCGGGCAGATGCAGGGAGAAGAGGATTCCGGATTTAACGCTGATGTGGATGTCCCACCGATGGATATGACCGAAGATGGAGAAGCTGAACCGGGGACTGATCGTAGCGAGGTCGTTATCGGGCTCCCGCAGGCATTCGGCAGGACAATGACCAAGACGATTATCGGGCTTCCCCACAGGGAGGTCCTGCGGGAACTGATGGCCGGAATTGAAGAGGAAGGCCTTCATCCCAGACTTGTCAGGGTTTACAGGACCGCTGACGTGGCATTCATTGGTCACGAGGCTGCTAAACTCAGTGGATCGGGAATCGGCATAGGCATTCTTTCCCGGGGAACCACAGTGATCCACCAGAAAGACCTGGCTCCTCTGCAGAACCTGGAGCTGTTCTCCCAGTCACCTCTGGTGGAACTGGAGACGTTCAGAGCCATCGGACGCAATGCGGCCAAGTATGCAAAAGGTGAGAGCCCCAATCCTGTTCCTGTTCGCAACGATCCCATGGCCAGACCCCGCTACCAGGGGCTGGCGGCTCTGCTTCACAACAAAGAAGTCCAGGCGGTGGATCAGAACAGGAAAACGGTTGAGCTTTCCATCTAGTTCCAGGCCAGGTTGAAACTTTCCTGCGGATAGCAGGATAACCCGGTAACAAGGAAAGGAAATCATGGCTGACGATTATATGTCCAAAAAGGTGGAAGACATGATCAAGGCCAAAGGCCTTGATATTTCCCCCGATCGCGTAGCGGAGGTGGTCAAGCAGGTGATGTCCGCGATACAGGGCGAATCGGGCGGGGGCGCTCGGCAGCCCGCCGGCTCGAAAGAGGGGCTTGACGCGAAAAGGGATTATCCTCTTGCCAACAATCGGCCCGATTTGGTCCAGTCCGCCAGCGGTCTGAAACTCGAAGATATAACTCTCGACAAAGTCGTAGAAGGAAGCTTGTCTTTCGAAGACATTAAGATTCGCCCTGAAACCCTGGAATATCAGGCCCAGATCGCTGAAAGTGCGGGACGTCCAAGCCTGGCCGCAAACCTGCGCAGAGCCGCGGAACTGACCAGAATCCCGGATGAACGAGTCCTGGAGATATACAATGCTATGAGACCTTACCGGTCCACCAAACAGGAGCTCCTGGACATCGCCGGAGAGTTGGAATCCAAATACGACGCCCGTGTCTGTGCCGCTCTGGTCCACGAAGCAGCGGTGGTGTATGAGGGACGCGGACGTTTAAAGAAATAGTCGGGGTTTTCGGTGTATGACTTTTATCGCCGGGGTAGACGTTGGAAACAACTCGACTGAGGTTGCCATAGGGAGAGTGGCCACAGCGGGCAAAGCGGACATACTTTCCAGTTCCCTGGTAAGAACCATAGGGATCAAGGGGACCATACGCAATGCTTTGGGGGTCATCGATGCTCTGGATAAGAGCCTTGCGTTGGCGGGACTTGAGCGAAATGACCTCAGCCTGATCCTTCTTAACGAGGCTGCGCCTGTCATCGGTGATGTAGCCATGGAGACGATCACAGAAACCGTCATCACCGAATCAGCCATGATCGGTCACAATCCCGGGACCCCCGGAGGATTAGGTCTTGGCATCGGGACGACCATCACCCTCGACCAACTGGAAACGACCCAGGTGTCTGGACCCTGGATCGTGATCATTCCCGGTGAATTCGGCTTCAAAGAAGCGGCCGAGCGGTTGACCAGGGCAATTTCGAGGGACCTCATTGTGGCTGGTGCCATCGTCCAGAAGGACGACGCGGTGCTCATCAATAACCGGCTGCACAGGTCTATCCCCATTGTGGACGAGGTAAGACATGTTGACAGGGTTCCCCTGGACATGCCTGCGGCTGTTGAGGTCGCCTCGCAGGGCAGGACGATCGAGAAGCTGTCCAACCCCTACGATATTGCCACGCTCTTTGATCTGGATCCCGATGAGACCAGACAGGTGGTCCCCATAGCCAGGGCTCTCATGGGCACACGAAGCGCCGTGGTGATTAAAACACCCAGGGGAGACATCGAGGAACGCCGAATCCCGGCTGGAAGCATCGTATTGATGGGGGAAAACCGGAAGGAAGTGGTGAAGGTGGAGGAGGGGGCTGAAGCTATTATGAAAAAGGTGGCTCTCGTCTCTCCGCTGCTGGAAATTCAGGCCGAAGCTGGGACCCATGTGGGAGGAATGTTCGAACATGTCCGGACAGTCATGGCCGACCTGACGGATCAGCCTGTGAGCGCCATCCAGGTTCAGGACATACTCGCTGTAGATACCTTGAAACCCCAAAGGGTTTTAGGAAGCCTGGCGGGAGAGTATTCCATGGGTAATGCCGTAGGACTGGCAGCGATGGTAAAAACCCATAAACTCCCCATGCAGCGTCTTGCCAGGAAACTGGAAGAGGAGATCTCGGTTTCTACCAACATCGGGGGTGTAGAAGCTGAGATGGCTATACGCGGCGCGCTCACTACGCCGGGTCTCAAACCTCCTATGGCCATTCTGGACCTGGGAGGGGGATCGACGGATGCTTCCCTGATCAGCGAGGCCGGTGAGATCAAAAGCATCCATCTGGCCGGTGCGGGAGACATGGTCACCTTGCTCATCGATACGGAACTCGGGCTGGACGACCGTGATCTGGCTGAAAGGATCAAGGTTAATCCCCTGGCCAAGGTGGAAACCCTTTTTCATATGCGTCATGAGGATGGTTCGGTTCAGTTTTTTCATGAACCCCTCGAACCCAGGCTCTTTGGACGAGTTGTGGTTCTTGGCGGTGAAGGGCCCATTCCCCTGGAGATCAGCGAACCTTTATCGAAGATCGTTCAGGTTCGTCAGAATGCGAAAAAAAGGGTTTTCGTTCGAAATGCGTTGCGTGCCCTTGAGAGGATCGCTCCTGCCGGCAATATCCGGCTCATCAGCTTTGTCGCTCTTGTTGGAGGATCGGCGCTTGATTTTGAGATCCCAAAAATGATCTCCGATGTCCTTGTGGAAAGTGGAGTGGTGACCGGCAGAGCCAATGTCAGGGGTGTGGAGGGTCCACGCAATGCTGTTGCGACAGGACTGGTTTTGGCGTACGTGAACGGGGAAAACTGAGAGAATCGGCCATGAATCCGAGGTTCGCACAACCTGAAGACAAACCCGCCGTCTATATCTATGGGACGGGGCTTTCCGGCTCCAGGATAGTGGAAAGAATCCTGCTGGGCCTGGAAGAAGAGGGTGTTCCCGCAAAGATCTTCGAGGCGAAACAGGGTCCCCCTGAAAACATGGCCAAACAAGCTGCCGACAGGTCACCGGTCGGCGTGGGGGTCGGTGTTGACGAAGATCGGGGATTCGCGGTTTTACACCACCGGGATCTGCCGGAGAAAACACCGCTTTTCATCCTTGGTCCCGGACCCCTGGAAGAAACACCCTTGAGGAACCTCGGGGCCAACGCAGCGCGTCTGGTGAAGGGCAATCCCATGATCCTCGCCGACGGATCTGATGGCGAGCCGGATGCTTTTTGTCCCATCAAGTTTTCCCAGGAGCAGTTGGAACAGCTGGTCAGAGAAGCCATAGCTAAAATTGATGGCCTCGCAAAAAGTCCATCAGGCGGGATGTACGCGTAACATGCATCCCGGGGCGGGTTGTCAAAATTGAACTGGAAAGGTAGAGGCGTCCAATGAAAAAACGAAGCCTTGGTCTTATCGAAACCATGGGATACACAGCCGCCATTGAAGCGGCGGATGCGGCCACGAAGTCAGCCGATGTGGTTTTCCTCGGATACGAAATAACACTGGAGGGGCTGGTTACGGTCAAGTTTCTCGGTGACGTTGGAGCAGTGCAGGCCGCGGTGGCTGCGGGAACCGCGGCGGCTGAAAAGATCGGTACTCTCACTGCCAGTCACGTGATCCCCCGGCCGGACGATCAGATTCCAATCAAACCGTCCGCGCCCACTGCTCCGGATGAGCTCGAAAAGGTGCAGGAAGAGCCTGAGCCCTCTGAGAAGAGTTCAGACGAACCGGCCGTGGAACCCGAAGCGGAATCGGCTTCCATGGAGATCGAGGTTGCCGTGACTGCTGCTAAAGAAAAACCTGATCCGGATTCCACAGGAGCCGGGAAAAAAAGCACTCCAAGAAAAACAGGCCGTAAGACTTCAGGCCGCAAGAGTGGAGCTGCGGGAAAAAGGACCAGGGGAAAGCCGGGCGATAGTTCGGCAAGGAGAGAAAAATGACAGTGGAACTACGTTCATACGTGTACCTGGATCGATTACAGCCCCAGTTTGCCGCCTATATGGGGGCCAATGCCCGGGGTTATATTCCTGTTCCGGGGATGGCTGCAATCCTGGTGGAGATATCTCCAGGGGTCAAGATAAACGATGTGACCGACGCGGCCCTCAAATCGGCCAACGTCCAGCCTGGAATGATGGTGGTGGAAAGACACTTTGGTGTTCTGGAATTTCACGCCCAGACCCAGGAGGAGGTGAAGCACGCCGGTCAAGCGGTTCTGAAGACACTTGGACTGAAGATCGAGGACCGGATCAAACCGAAGATCCTCAGTTCTCAGGTGATCCACAAGGTCAACCCCTATCACGCCCAGATGGTCAACGTTTCACGCCTCAGCTCGATGCTGCTTCCGGGGCAGGATCTTTACATCCTGGAAGTTCAACCCGCGGCCTACATTACACTCGCGGCCAACGAGGCGGAAAAAAACTCACGCATCACCCTTGTGGATTGCAGGACCTACGGTGCGGTGGGTCGCCTATACCTCGGTGGAAAACAGTCTGATGTTGAACGGGCTACCAGTGCCGCGGAAACCAGTTTGCAGCGCCTCACAGGAAAAGAAGTGTGAACCGGAACCTGTCAAACCATGTCAACGAAACGGCAAATGGAAGGATAAATGCCTTCGCATTGTCTCTGGACCTGAACGGTAAGCGGGGAGTCGATGGACCCCTGTCCGCAGGCGTTGATCTTGGCACAGCATACATCGTGACGGCGGTGGTGGATGCCGAAAGAAATCCGGTGGCTGGAGCGCTCACCCGCAGCCATTCAAGTGTCCGGGACGGGCTGGTGTTCGATTACCTGGGAGCTGTTGCGATCCTGCGCCGGCAGGTGAAGGACCTTCAGGAAGGCGGCTATCCCATTCGGTCTGCCGCGGTCGCCTACCCGCCCGGTACCTCCGGGCCGAATGCCAGGGCATTTTCCAATATTCTGGAGGCGGCCGGGCTGGAAGTGGTCGGCATGATGGATGAACCAAGCGCAGCCTCACGGGCTTTGGAAATCATGGATGGCGCCGTGGTTGATGTCGGTGGGGGAACGACGGGGATCTCCATCCTGGAGGGTGGAGAGGTTATATATTCAGCCGATGAACCGACGGGCGGCATCCACGTGGATCTGGTCCTTGCGGGCAACTTTAAAATAGACTCCCACCTGGCGGAGAAACTCAAACGCGATACCACCCGGCAGATGGAGATCATCCACCTTGTCCGACCGGTTTTCGAGAAAATGGGTTCCATTGTAAAGCGCCACTTAACAGGGTTTCCCTCGATTGAGACGATCTATCTGGTGGGGGGCACCAGCTGCTTTCCAGGTATCGCCCAGGTGATGCAGGACCAGACGGGCCTGGAGGTTGTACAGCCCTGTAATCCACTGCTGGTGACACCTCTTGGAATCGCCCTGACCTGCTTCGATGAACAGGTGTCCTCCATGTCAATGCGGTCAAGTGGGAAGATGGCCTAGGTTCTTATCATGGATGGGCGCATCATACAGAATATCGTCAATGAGGTTGTCGGAAAAGTGGCCGCGATCGTAGGCGCCGATGGCAGTAAGGGAATTGTGCTGGCGGTTTTTTCGGGAGCTACCGTCGGAATGGGCGAGGTTGTGAACCAGCTTCGCCGGCTTATCCTCGACGGATATGAGGTGAGGATGGTCTTCACTACGTCTGCCGAACAGCTGTACGCACCGGTCATACACGACGGGCTGGCCGGGTTTCCCCATCAGGGCCGGGTTTCCACTGCGAACTGGCTCGGATGTCTCAAGCAGGTCCGGGCGGTGATCGTGCCTTTGCTGAGCGTCAACACTGCTGCCAAGATCAGGATGCTCATTGCCGACAACACGGCAACGAACTGTATTCTCCACGGCCTTTTTATGGGCAAACCGGTGATCGTGGCTCGAAATGGAGTCGATCCCACGGCCTATGGGCGGAAGGAACTGGGCTTCCACAGAGGATCGAAGGCCCTGCGGGATGCCATGGACAATATCCTCGACACTCTGGTTTCCTACGGTTGCCGGTTGACCGATGTAGGCAGGTTGCGAGACACAGTGAACACCGTTCTGAGCAGGGAAAATCTTCAAGAAGAAGGGACTGCCGGCGTCCCGGATACACATGGAAGGGTCTTCAGGCCGGCGGGTCCGCTGGTTACTGCGGCTGACATCAACCACGCCCAACGTCTGGGTGCTGCAGTCATGGTCCAGCCGCAATGGCGCTTCACGCCTTTGGCTCAGGATCTTGCCGCCCGGTATGGGATACTGATGGCTGATAATGAGGAATTCTGATCCCCGTTAAGGAGGAAAAACGTCATGATAATCGCCCGCGTCATTGGGACAGTCGTAGCCACACGCAAGCATGAAAATCTGGTTGGCAGCAAGATCCAGGTCATCCAGCCGCTGGATCCCAGGACAGAGGAACCCCAGGGTGGGACGCTGGTTGCTATCGATGCTGTGGGAGCCGGTGTGGGGGAAAGAGTCTTTGTTGTTCAGGGGAGTGGTGCCCGGCAGGCGGTAGGCGATGATGGGTGTCCCGTGGACGCAACGATCATTGGGATTATTGATGAAATTGACGTTCAGTAAAGATAGGGTCGTAAAAAGTCCGTTAATGGCTTTTTACTCCACGGAAAGCGAAAAGTGTCATTTTCACTTTCCTCACAAATCTTCGATTTGGGCGCCCTTCAATGGGCGCGTTGATGACTTTTTGCGAGGTTATCAATGAGGGACACGGAGGAAAGGATATATACCCGAAAAGGGGACGAGGGGCGCACACGGCTTTTGAGCGGTGAGTCCGTGTGGAAGAGTGACACGCGTGTCGAAACCTATGGTATTCTCGACGAACTCCAGTGTCACCTCGGAACCGCCCGTGCCCTGATTACGTCCGATCCTGCAAGAGATGTCATATTTTCCGTGCAGGAGGACATCTTCATCGCAAGTTCGGAATTGGCCTCCAATCCCGACAGCCGGATTTCATTGAAAAAACGCATCGGTGAAGAGGACGTCAGGAAGATCGAAAAATGGATCGATGAATTTCAGGAATCCCACGGTTCGCCTGGACGATTTGTCATCCCTGGGAGTTCAATTGACAGCGCTGTGCTTCATGTCGCCAGGGCGGTCTGTCGCCGGGGCGAACGTGCCATCGTTCAACTGAACATGGAGTCGGGGAGGGCGGAACGTCTCCTCACCTATTTCAACCGGCTGGGGGATCTGATCTTTGTCCTGGCTTGGGCCATGGAAGTGGAAGCAACGGTGAATCAAGCACTGGCAACCATCCTGGAGGGTTCCTTATGAGAGGTTCGAGATAATGAAGCTTCCCTATTCGATAGCCCGGATCCTTTGCGCTGTTGCCGAAGCGGCCGCTCGGGATATGGGAGTTCCCATGGCCATAGCCCTGGCGGATGAGGAGGGCTCCCTCCAATTTTTCGCCCGTATGAAGGGGGCGCTTCCAGCCAGTTCCGAGATAGCGCGTTCCAAGGCTTTCACTGCGGCTTCCCTTCGAATGCCAACGGATGAGCTTGGCAGGTTGGCCCGGTCAGACGGTGTACTTTCCGGGATTCAGAACACGCACGGTGGGAGGATCATTCTGTTCGGCGGCGGTTTTCCTCTCTGGTTCGATGGGGAAGTTGTGGGGGCCATCGGCATTAGCGGCGGAACCGTGGAACAGGATATGCGGGTCGCGGAACCCGTTACTCAAGCTTTCGTCGAGATGGAACGCTGGTCCGAAAATTTCAGATCGGTTCTGACGCCCGGCCTTCGGGATACAGGATGGATCCATGATCTGGAGGAATCTTTGGCTCTTGCTCTTGAAAAGGAAGGTTTGCCGCTGGATCGGCGGGAACTGCAGATTCTGATCGGCGGTGTTTTTCTGGCAGCCTGCGGCAACTGACTTTAAAAAGATATTACGGACGAAACTTGATGATGAAGCGCGAACAAGGAGGAGTAAAATGAATGTCAACCAGGATTTAGTCACCACCGTCATCCAGAAAGTGCTGGAAAATCTCGTGAGCGAGGAGAATCCTGCGGTTGCCGAACCCGATGGTGATGGTATTTACCGGACAGTCGAGGAAGCCGTCAATGGCGCTGTCCAGGCACAAAAAAAGTTGATTTCCATGACCCTCGCACAGCGGGACAAGATGATCGCCGCCATGAGAAAAACGTCTCTTGATAACAATGAGAAGATGTCCGCTATAGCGGTAAGGGAAACGAAGCTGGGCCGTTTCGAGGATAAGGTCAAGGAAAACATTCTCTGTTCCACAAAAACGCCCGGTACGGAGGACATTCAACCTGTTGCCAAAAGCGGCGACGACGGCCTGACTCTTCTGGAGTACGCCCCGGTAGGAGTTATCGGTTCCCTGACGCCCATCACAAATCCCACCGGCACCGTAATTCATAATTCCATCAGCATGATAGCCGCTGGAAATGCCGTGGTTTTCAACCCACACCCCAGCGCCAGGGAGACCAGCACAGGTATGATTCGGCTGCTCCATCAGGCCATCGTCGATGTTGGAGGGCCTGTCGGCCTGATCTCTTCCGTCAGCCATCCTACCTTGGAAACGGCCAAGGAGATCATGAAACATCCGAAGGTCAACATGCTGGTGGCCACAGGCGGCAAGGCGGCGGTGAATGCGGTCTTGCGTTCGGGTAAAAAAGCTATCGGGGCCGGCGCCGGAAATCCGCCTGTCCTGGTGGACGAAACTGCCAACATACGAAATGCGGCCAAATCTATCGTCGATGGAGCGAGCATCAACAATAATATCTTCTGCACCTGTGAAAAAGAGGTTCTCGCTGTAGACGAAGTGGTCGATTGCCTGATCAAGTTCATGCAGGAAACCGGCAAGGCCTACTTCCTGACACCTGACGAGGCGGAAAAGGTCACAGAGTTGGTGGTTACCAAAGAGGGAAGGATCAACCCCGCCTTTATCGGGAAAAATGTCCAGGTAATCCTCAAAGAGGTGGGCATAGAACTGGGGGAAGAGTATCGGCTGGCCATATTCGAGGCCGGTAAGGATCACCCCCTTGTCTGGATTGAGCAGATGATGCCCGTCATGCCCATCGTGCGAGTGGCGAATGTCCAGGAAGGAATTAATTTTGCCGTAGAGGTGGAACAGGGCAACCGGCACACGGCCATAATGCACTCGACCAATGTGGACAACATGACAGCCTTCGCCCGGGCCATTCAGACCACGCTTTTTGTCAAGAACGGTCCCTCCTATGCCGGGCTTGGTCTTGGTGGCGAAGGCCACACCGCCTTCACCATCGCCGGGCCGACAGGTGAGGGGTTAACCTCGGCGCGCACTTATACACGGCAGCGGCGCTGTACCCTGGTGGAAAATTTCCGCATTATCTAACTGAACACCTCAACGTAATCCTGGACGAACTGCTCGAAATGACGCGGATCTTTACCCGTAACCCGCGCCACAGTATCTTTCACTTCGGCTGTATATCCGGCCTTGTTGATAGCATACAGCTCCATGATGACATCGACGTACCAATCCGGTATCCCCATGCCCTGCATGGACTGTCTGGCAGCATCTTCAGGGACATCAACGTACTGAACGGTCCGGTTCAGTACTTCCGAAAAGATCCGGGAGCAATCCTCGCCAGACAGGGCTTCAGGACCTGTGATCTCATATGATTGTCCCTCATGTCCATCGCCTGTCAGTGACTCCACCGCCACCGTTGCAATGTCCCGCACATCCACAAGGCTGATATTGCCGTCGCCCCATGGAAGGTAGAAGGTCCCCTGTTCCTTTATCGTCTGTGACATGAAGGCGACGAAATTCTGCATGAAGGAGTTCGGTCTAAGGTGGGTCCACTCCATTCCCGTATCCTCGATTGCCCGTTCGACGCCCCGGTGCCAGTGCCCAAGGGTTATGCCCGGATCGGCATCAGCCCCCATGCCCGATTGGCGGACGATGCGACGGACCCCCGCCTCTTTAGCCGATTCAGCAAACCTTGTTCCAGTTTCCACCATGTCTTCTGTAGGGGGACTGAGAAAAAAGACCTTGTCTATACCGTCCAGCGCCCTTTCAAAGGTCTCAGGACGGCTGAAGTCGAGGGATACTATCTCATTGGCTCTGCCGTTAAGAGACGTGGCTCTCTCCGGAGAATGTACCGCCGCGCGCACCTTGTAACCCCTCTGACTCAACTGTTCCACAACCTGGTTTCCAAGGGTTCCCGTAGCACCGGTTACCAGAATCGAATCCGACATATTAACCTCCTTTTGATTGCATACAGCTTCGATCTCCACCCTCCGGTGTCCCACCTTCGTTGAGGAGACCCATATGACTTGACTATTTAGTCAAGTCATTAGCGAAAAAAAATTCTCGATTTCCAAACGTATCGTCTTAACTACGTTTCTCTTCCACCACACCTAATATCTGCATGGCCCCGGGAGCCAGGTCTTTTAATAATTCAGGATCGTTGTGAATCCGGGCTATCGTCAGAGACCCTTCCAGAAAATTGAACAGGAAACGCGCCGTGGCTGCAGGATCGTCGGCCTGGATATGTCCAAGAGAGTGGGCATCCCTCACTGCCGATTCGAAGTACCGAAAGTATTGGCTAAGCAACACCTTCACTGTTTCCAGGAGTTCAGGCTCCTGGAAGGCTGTCTCGGCCCCCAGGTCGAAGAAGGGACAGCCGCACACACAGCCCTTCTCGTGCTTTATGGCAGATTGTAAATTGTAAATCTTGTCGAAATAGTTCCTGAGGCGGTCCAGGGGATCGACGGTTGGGGAGAAAATGGCATCCATTTCGGGCCTGAACCGGTCCCAGTGGTTCTGGATCGCCGCTGCCGCCAGCTCGGCCTTGGACTGAAAGAAGTGATAGAAGCTCCCCTTCCTGACATCGGCCAGCTCACATATTGCGTCCACACTGACCGAGCGGTAGGTCTTTTTCCAGATCAGTTCGATGGCCGAGTCAAGGAGCCGTTCCCTTGCGTCGCTTGGTCGCCCCATTAATTTGATTCTCCTT